>JAVEXH010000264.1:0-4830 GCA_034004175.1 Spirochaetia bacterium | reverse complement strand
ATGAGCCATTCAAGGCACCGGCAAGGGCCTGGACACAGGGCTGTGGCCAAGGCTTTGTTCAGGGTTGGATTGTCAGCAGCCGCTCTTGTATTTGTGGCCGGCGAGGGGACCATGGGCCTGCTCCTGGGATTTTTATTCCCTTCTGAAAAAACTCCGCTGTACCCGCTGGCCGGACCGGGAGCCTTGCTGGCCGACCACCTGCTGCTCTGTCTGGGGGCCAGCCTGGCCGCTGGACTCATAGGCTTTGCAGGTGGCAGTTTTGCTCATTTCAGGAAGGGGGGCCTCAAGGTTCTGATCCTGAAGCTCGGTGCCTTTGCCCAGACGGTACCGCCGGTGGCGGTGCTGGCTCTGCTGGTGCCGGTGCTGGGCTTCGGCAATCCGCCTGTGCTGGTGGCACTAGGGCTTTACGGCATACTGCCGGTGATACACGGCACCCTGGCTGGCCTGGAATCAGTGCCTGCGGATATCGTGGATGCTGCCCGTGGACTTGGCATGGGCAGGATGGTGCGGTTCATGAAGGTGGAACTGCCCCTGGCCATACCATCGGTACTGGCTGGACTCAGGACTTCTGTGGTGGTCAACGTAGGAACTGCCGCTATAGGGGCAACCATGGGAGCTGGCGGCCTTGGCCGGCCCATCATGGCCGGCCTCGTGCAGTTCAAGACCAGTTACATGGTACAGGGTGCCCTTGCCGCGGCCGTGCTGGCCTTGGCCCTTGACGCCCTGTTGCAACTGGCAGAGATCTGGCTTACTCGGGCTTCTTCTTCCCGAACAGGCTCCTGAGCTTGTCCAGGATACCAGGCTTCTTTGCGCCACCGCTGGTCTGACTGCTGGCGGCTGCACCGGGGTTTACCCGGTTGCCCTGGCCATTAGCCCTGCCGCCCTGAGCACCTTGCCTGCCACCCTGACCGGCTGGCCTGGTGCCTTGCTGGTTGCCCTGCCGGCCACCGTTGCCGGCTGCCTGCCTGGATTGGCCTTGTGATCCGCGGCCATCCTGCGGGCCTCGTCCCCCCTGGGCTCCCCTGCCGGAATCGCGTCTGCCATCCCCGGTCCAGTCGCCTTGACGGGCCTTGTCACCCTGGGCACCCTCACGTTGGCGACCCTGTGATCTGCCCTGGCCGCCAGCATTCTGGCCATCACGGGGTCCACGGCCTGCACCGGAGGCCGCACCTGCCACTCCGGGAGCGGTACCTGCTGCATTGGAACCTGCAGCACTGCCGGGGGCAGCACCGGTAGCATATTTTTCCTTGTATCGCCTCATGCGTTCTTCGGCGCTTACTGCGTATGGGTTGCCGTCCGCCGGCCTGCCATGCTTGGCCCCGGTAGCACCCGGCGGTGTGCCGCGGCTCTCTGCCGGACGTCTCTCGGCTGGCCTGGCTTCCTGGCTCCGTGGCCCGGCGGCCGGTCCACGGTTCCGGCTCTCGGCGGGTCGGCCTGAATCCCTGCCGGCATCCCGGCCTCTGCCATCCCGGCCGTCCCGGCTGCGGCTATCCCTGCCTGCGGTGCGTACCGGCCTGCGCTCGCCGCGCTCGTCTCCGGGTCTGCCCCGTTCCCTTGCATGGCCGAAGCGCATGCCGGCGCTCTTGTCCACCCCGAACAGCTCTTCGGTAACCGGCATGACCGGGATCTTTGTCTCGATATACTTCTCTATCGCAGGCAGGCCGTACACGAACTTCTCGCAGGCCATGCTTATGGCCTTGCCTGCAGCTCCGGCCCTGGCCGTGCGCCCGATGCGGTGCACGTATGATTCAGGATCCATGGGAAGATCGTAGTTGATGACCATATCCAGGGCGTTCACGTCCAGGCCCCGGGCTGCCACATCCGTGGCCACCAGGAGGCTCAGCTTGCCGGCCTTCAGGGCATCTATCACCTGCAGGCGCTTGGACTGGGGCAGGTCACCCATGATGTACTCACATGAATAGCCGTTTATGCCCAGGCGCCGGGCAATTTCCTCGGCCATGAACTTCTGGTTGCAGAAGATAAGGGCGCTGGCCGGTTTGTCCCTGGCCAGAATGCCAAGGAGCAGGCGGAACTTCTCGTCCGCACCATCGTGGTACAGCTCCTGGGTAACCAGATCCACCGTCACGTTCTCAGCTTCGATCAGGATCTCCTTGGGCTCATCCATGTATTCCCAGGCCAGGTTCTTTATGCGGAAGTTCAAGGTTGCGGAGAACAGGAAGGTCTGTCTTTCCTTGGGGCCTGGCAGGTAGCGCAGGAGCTTGCGCAGGTCGTCTATGAAGCCCATGTCAAACATGCGGTCGGCCTCGTCGACCACCAGGAAGCCGACCTCCCGGAGCATCATCTTGCCCTGCTGTACAAGGTCAATGATACGACCCGGGGTGCCTATCAGCATCTGCACATCGTCACGCAGCTTGTCCAGCTGTGGCCCGTATGAGACGCCGCCATAGAAACTGCCGATGGAGATGGGCAGGTATTTGCCCAGTTTTTTGGTCTCGTCCTCGATCTGTACGGCCAGTTCCCGGGTTGGTGCAAGGATGAGCACCTTGCGGGTGCGGGAGGCCGGGTCTGTCATGATGCGCTGGAAGATGCTGATGAGGAAGGCGGCAGTTTTGCCGGTCCCCGTCTGTGACTGGGCGTAGATGTCGTCGCCCACGAAGGCGTGGGGGAATACCGCAGCCTGGACGGGCATGCAGGTCACATAGCCAGCTTCGGCCACTCCCCGCGCAAGGTCAGGATGCATGTTCAGTTCTGAATAGTCCATTTCTGTACACTCGATATCAAATAAGGTAGCTCTAAGATACTCCATGCAGCGAAACATGTGAAGTGACCCTGATTTTATCGATTTTTCAGTAAAGTCCGGGAGAGAAGGGAAGCATCCCTTCCCTCCCAGACCCTTCCATCCTTCTGCGGAGGCAGGCTGTATTGTTCGGATGGTCCAGAGGGGATCAGCCGGAGTATCAGGCGTTTGCGGTTTTGGGCGGGGTCTGAACGGGCTTGAGCAGCAGGCCAAGCACCATGGCTACACCCAGCAGGACCGCAGAAAGGGTGTAGGCAGCCGCGTAGGTACCGGTGGCATCCACCACCCAGCCGGCGATGAGGGGGCCGACCACACCGCTGACGCCCCAGGCAGTGTACAGCACACCATAGTTGGCACCGTAGCTCTTCATGCCGTAGTTGTCCGAAGTGATGGACGGGAAGGTGGACATCAGCGAGCCATACGAGAAGCCTGCCACAATGGTTCCCAGGATGATCAGGGGTTCGGTGGTGTAGAAGACGAAGGCCAGCATGTTCAGGAGCTGGGTGCCGAAGACCAGCATCATGGTGTTGCGCCTGCCTATCCTGTCCGACAGCATGCCGCCACCTATGCGTCCGCTGGCATTGCTTATGGCCAGCAGGGAGACGATGTAGGCCGAGTTGGCAATGTTGGCCTGGATGGTGGCAATGGATGCCAGGTGGCCTATCATCATCACCCCAGCGGAAGAAGACAGCACGAACATCACCCAAAGCTTGTAGAACGAGGCCGTCCGTAGCATCTGCCGCCAGGTGTAGTCAAAACTGGGCAGTTTTACCCTGGCCTTCTTGCCCTTTACCACAGCGGGAGAGGCAGCCATGTATCCCGCTGGCGGGTTGTCAACAATGAAGGCCAGCGGCAGGGCTATGGCCAGTATGCCGGCGCCAAGGATCAGGAAGGTGCGTGATATGCCGAAGTTGCCGATAAGCAGTCCGGTCAGAGGGGCCAGGTACACCGCGGCTATGCCGAAGCCGCCAACGGTGATGCCGCTGACCAGGCCTTTTCTGGATGGATGGAACCACTTCATGGCCATGGGCGTTACACAGCCGTAGGTGAATCCTATGCCGGTTGCTACGATGAAGCCGACGGTTATGATCATGGCTAGGGGGGTTGTGAAGAAGCTGGATGCGATGAGGCCCGTGCCGACAAGGGCAACGCCGATCTGGATGACTTTTTTGGGGCCTATCCGGTCCTGGACTACGCCAGCCACCAGCAGTGCGGCTGCCCAGACGACGATCGCCACCGTGTAGGCGGCATTGGCCTCGCTGTGAGACCAGCCCCAGTTGGCCACCATGGCCTTCTTGAATACGCTCCAGGCGTAGAGGAACCCTATGGTCAGGTTTATGCCGGTACCGGCTACCAGCATGCCTACAGCCTTGTTCGTCTTGGTCATGGATCTTCCTTTTTGTGTGAGTCATCCTGTGTGCATGGCGATGCCTGTACTGCCCGGGTATTAAAAGGGAACCAGGCAGTTGCATCCAGGAGGCCATGTACAGAGTGATTTCGGCTTGTGCCGTCGGCCTGGGCAGTCAGCCTCAGCCATTGCAGGGGGATGTTTCGTTCGACGCTTGTGAGGCGGAACCGCCGATAATCAGTAGCTGAAAAGTCATATTTGGTCAAGCCAGCCACGACAACTGGTCACGTCAGGAGAACGGCCGTAGTTCCCGCGGTCAGCCACCCAGCATGCGATCCATCTGCATGCGCAGGTCGTCCGTTTCCTGCTGCCAGAAACCCCTGTCTCCCCAGCCGGGGAAATGGTTCCTGAACCCGAGGTCATGTTGTTGCCTGGCCTGCCAGGCCAGGTAGTGCATCATCCGCAGCAGACGCAGAGGTTCTATCAGGGACAATGCGGTCCAGTCAAAGGGCATGAAGGATTCATAGCCTTCTAGTGCCGCGTCCAGTTCACGGCGGCTGTCCGCTGCGGTACCTGGCAGAAGCATCCAGAGGTCCTGCACTGCCGGTCCGAAGCTCATGTCATCAAAGTCTATCGCCAGAAGCCCCTCACCAGGTCTGTCCAGGACATTGCCCCGGTGAAAGTCGCCGTGCAGGCGTATGTTCCGGGGAGCTGTTGCGGCGAA
>JAVEXH010000263.1:0-4859 GCA_034004175.1 Spirochaetia bacterium | reverse complement strand
GTCTGGCCAGATTCTCTGGACGATCTGCCCGGCTGGCCTCTTCCAGTTCTTTGATCAGATGCATGAAGGCTACGGCACTCATGTTGGCCGCTGCACCTTTCATGCGGTGTGCAAGTTCATCCACGGAGGTCAAGTCGTGGCTGATGACTGCATTTTCCAGCTTCCCAAGCTGGACAGGAATATCTTCAAGAAATACACGGATAAGCGATCGGGCCATGTTTTCATCATTTTTTGTCCTGGAAAGATAGCTTGCCCAGTCAAACACAGCTTCATCAGCCTGCTCGGCACTATCAAGCGACACGGGAGAAGGATCCGGGTAAAAGTCCAGTTCCAGATCACGTTTGAACAACCAGTAATCAAGCATTTCAGCCAATCTGTCTGGATCAATCGGTTTACTCAGATAATCGTCCATGCCCACAGCCATGCACTTTTCACGGTCGCCCTGAAGAACATTGGCCGTCATGGCGATGATGGGGACACGCCTGCCAGGTTCTTCACCTAACCGTATGGTTCTCGTAGTCTCATAACCATCCAGTTCAGGCATCTGGCAGTCCATAAGCACCAGATCATAGGGATATTCTGCAAGCGCCTGCAAAGCCTCTATGCCATTTGACACCGCTTTGGTCCGGTAGCCCATCTTCTCCAGAATCGTCATAGCCACCAACTGGTTGGTCATGTTATCTTCAGCCACCAGGATATGCACCCGGTTCCGGTGTAGTTCGGACACCGTGAACCGGGTTACCACGGCTTGTGTGCCAGCAGTGTCTTCAGGCTGGCTACGCCCGGCAACCAGTGCCAAGCAATCATGCAGTTGAGACTGACGTATGGGATGCGTCAGATAGGCAGAGGCTCCCAGATCAGCCAGAAAGGCAGCATCTCCTCGTCGCCCCAGCGTACTTATCATGACAAGCCGCGTATCCCTGATATCCGGTTCCGCCTTGATCCGTCGTCCGAGTTCAGCGCCTCCCATATCCGGAAGTTCCATGTCAATCAGGATGATATCGTAAGGGCTGCCTGAACGGCTGGCTTTCAGGAGCTTGGCCAAGGCATCAGTACCATTCGGAACCTGGTCATGATGACAGCCCCAACTGGACAGAAGCGATCCCAGCAGAAGTTGGTTTGCATCATTGTACTGTACAACAAGAACCCTGAGCCCGCTCAGATTGGCCAGGACAGGTGGGCTGGTCAAGACACCTTCCGACCGCTTCCTGAATACAGCGGTAAACCAGAACTGCGATCCTGTGCCTTCTTCGCTCTCAAAACCGATGGTCCCACCCATACACTCTGCCAGATGTTTAGAAATGGCAAGTCCAAGACCGGTACCACCATACGTGCGGTTGATGAAACTGTTGGCCTGGGTGAAGGGAGAAAACAAACGGGCCTGTTTATCCAGTGGAATCCCTATACCGGTGTCCGTTATCGTAAAGCGGAGACAGACAACCTCACCATCATCGGATTCAAGGCTTGTTTGTATGACAACGTTTCCCTGAGCTGTGAACTTGACGGCATTTCCTGCCAGGTTGATGAGTATCTGCCTTAGTCGGCCTGGATCACCCCGCATGTATATCGATACATCGGGATCGATGATACTACGGATGCTCAAACCCTTCTCATGAGCCTTGTGGGTCAGAATATCAACTGAATCCTCTATGGTAACCCGGAGATTGAAATCGATACATTCCAGTTCCAGTTTTCCGGCCTCTATCTTCGAGAAATCCAGAATGTCATCAATGATGGCAAGCAAGGCTTCGCCACTGGTACGGATTATCCTTGCAAACTGCTTCTGTTCAGGATCCAGCCGTGACCTGAGCAAGAGTCCTGTCATCCCGATTATGCCATTCATGGGTGTGCGTATTTCATGGCTCATTACGGCCAGAAACCCGGATTTTGCGGTACTGGCAGCATCGGCCTGGTCTGCCAGTTCTTCCGCCCTGGCCAAGGCGGACCGGAGTTGGCTGTTGGCCTCATGCAATTCACCCTCTACCTGCTTGCGCTGCAGCAGAAGGCCAACCTGTCTTGTATAGATTTCAACCAGCCGGGGCATATCAAATTTGATCCCTGCAGGCATCAATATGGTGAAATCGCCTAACTTATGCCCATCTATGATAAGCTGGGCCAGAACCACCTCACCAATCCGGAACATACCCTCGATCAGTTTGATTGCCATGGAGGGCAGCATGTGACCGGCAATGACTGACAGACTTGCAAGCACAGTAATGCTGTTGTTGCCAAGCAGTTCGTCACGGACCCGGTCATACGGCCAATGCTTGCCTGCCAGCTCGAAACCAAGAATGGAAATGGCTTTCCTGAAGCTGGCTGAATCCCCAGCTACTGCCATTGTCCGGAAATCCTTGCCGTTGGAATCAAACAAGTTGAAGGCTGCATAAATACCCCCGGATATCTCGAGGATATTTTCTGTTATTTTTACGTAATCTATTTCACCATTGGATATGCGTAGGAAATCTTCTGAATATTCAAGCAGCCTTGCCATGCCCCTGGAATGTTGCAGCATTGTCTCGTCAGTGACCTGGTTGCTGCTACTGCCTGAGGGGTCAATTTGACGGCGCATGTCCCGGCTCGGTGGTATCCATATGGTCTTCAAGTACGCTGAGCAGAGCCAGCCGGGACCGGTCGGCCTCGCCCAGCAACCTTCGCAGTTCCGCCTGATTGGCCTGCAACCGATCCTCGGCCGCCTTGCGCTCGGTTATGTCCTGCACCATACCGATGGACCGTATCACTTTGCCGGAAGAATTACGGGTATGCAGACATTTTTCATGCACAAAGCGCTCTTCTCCGGTAATTGTGCGAATAACCCTATGCTCTATCTCGTAGGAATCGAGGTTTTTTTCAATGGATTCTGTATAGGCATGATCTACGGCACTTCTGTCAGAAGGGTGCACATGTTGCAGAAAAGCTTCGTATGTTGCAGGAAATTCCTGCACTTTCAGACCAAAGATCCTGTACACTTCGTCTGTCCAGGTGAGGTTGCCTGTCTTCAGATCCAGTTCCCAGGTGCCGACATGGGCCAGTTCCTGTGATCGAGCCAACAGATCCCTGTTCTCCTTGAGTTCTGCCGCAAGCTGGCGAAGGTGTCCTTCGCTCTCCCTGAGAGCCTCTGCTGCCGTCTCCCTCTGAAGGCGTTTTACCATAAGACTACCGAGCAAAACCGTTCCCAAAGGGTACAACACCAACACAGGCAGAGTAATGGAACCCAGCACGCGCAAGACTGTCTGCCAAGGCAAGGTCAGCATCAGTGCCAGCATCACAACATGGGATGCAAGACCGAATAGATAGAACTCCCACCAAGGTGTTCTGTCCAAGGCATGGCGGCACATGTGGTGCCATGCTATGCCCATGCCGCCAGTGGACACAATGACCAATATGCCGGTAAAGGCCCCTGTACCACCCTGATACAACCTGAATGCGGCGGTGATGGCCATGGCTACAAGCGTAGGCAGGGTGCCAAAGAACAAGCCGGAAACACCGAGCAGCACAGAACGGGTATCAAAGATCACACCTGGCACCAAGACCCAGGGAGTAAGCATGATCACCAGCCCGATACCGCCAATGAACATTCCCATCCCCACCTTACGCAGGAACTCGTGATCCTGCTTCCTCCGTAAGGCTATGGTGTCAAACAACAGAACCAGAGCCAGAAGCAAGGCTATATTCTGTACCAGGCTCAGGAAGGAGGCACTATTCATGGTCTGCCTCCTTGTTTTTTTGATCCATTCCTTTTTGATCTGTGGCACTGGTATACCGCGGAGGTCTGCCCAGCTCAAGGAGCAACTGATTTATTTCTGCCTTCAGCTGGAGTATCCGCCCTTCCCGACCAAGGGTTGCCGAATGCCAGCGCCGCAGTTCATCTAGCTGTTCCTCTATCCTGCGCTCTGCTTTCCTGCGCTCGGTTACATCCAGCCCCACACCAGTGAAGTAATTCTTTCCACCCATGCTCAGCCGTACACCGTTTGACAGTATGCGTAGGGTACCGCCACCCTTTATCAGCAAGTCAGCCTCAACTTCACCATAACCGGTTTCAAATACCCGTCTTACTGCTTCGTTCACACGCGGTAGATCACCTTCGCCGAACCAGTCAGACAGCCTCTTTGTGGATAATTCCTCCGCCGAGTAGCCAGTCATGGTCTCGTGCTTTTTGTTCCACTTGACCAGCCTACCCTCCTCGTCATAGACGTAAAGATAGCCTGGTATGCCCTCCAGAACCGCCTCGCTGAAGTCTTTTTCGGCCTTCAGCGCCAGTTCCCTTTCTATGAGCTCGTGCTGGGTCTGTAGTAATTCCTCGTTGGCTACCTGCATTTCCTCATAGGCAGCTTCTATATCCATCCGCTGGGTCTGAATGCTTCTGTGGGCTTCGTACAAGCGGAAAGCCATCTTGAGGGAGGCCAGAAGCACCGTCTCACCTGAGTTTTTTACAATATATCCATAGGAAGTTATACCTTCGGTCTTTTCAACCACATCACGTTCGGTATGGGATGACAGGAAGGCCAGAGGGATATCCTGTTTATCAAGGATCAAGGCTGCCGCTTCGGTACCGTCTATTCCAGACCCCAGATTTATGTCCATGAGTATCAAGTCGATATCCTTGCTGGTCAAAGCCATTGCCACAGCTTGTTCCCCGGTTCCTGCGGTGAGAACTGTATAGCCATGCTTTTCAAGAATTGCTTTCTCGGCCATGGCTATGATCACTTCGTCCTCTACCAGGAGGATGGTTTTCCCGACTGTACCGCTCATCTACTCTTCCCCTGTCTGTGTAAGGTATTGAGAGACTGATCTACACTCTAAATTTGGCCTGTAGAAGGGATATGATCAACCCGAATCCTTCTCCTGTTTTTTAAATTAGG
>JAVEXH010000262.1:0-4861 GCA_034004175.1 Spirochaetia bacterium | reverse complement strand
GTGTTGGTGGCGCCGGAATTGCCCGAGCCTTCCTTGCGTATGTCAACGCCGCGGAGCCTGCCGACCAGAAAGGCGGTGGGAATCGATCCCAGAAGATAGGCGGCGAGTAGTGCCAGCAAGAACCACACTGTTGTCATGGCAGCCCCTTGTCAGCTTGGTTTACTTAATAGACATTACATGCAATATTGTCAAATGATTGCACTCTGTACCCGGGACCAGTATATTGCATATTCAGCACGAGGCACAAACGAAAGGGACAGCATGATGACAGCACTGGACGGCTACCAGGTCTACGATTTCTTCCGTGCCGGCTCACGGCGTGTGAGCGCATCCAGGAAGCACCTGGATGACATAAACGTATTCCCGGTTCCCGACGGCGACACAGGTACCAATCTGTCTTCCACCCTGGCTGGCACGGTAGAGGCCACCGTGCCTGGTTCCTCAGCCTCGTCTACCCTGGGCCTGCTTGCCGATGCAGCCCTGGTATCGGCCCGTGGCAACTCCGGAGTCATCTTTGCCCAGTTCGTGTCCGGCCTGAGCGAAGCCGTGGCCACTGCGGAGATAAAGACCCATGATTTTGCGGCGGCCGTTCTCCATGCCTACGGTCGGGCCAAAGCAGCCATTTCCGACCCACGGGACGGCACCATGCTGTCCATAATAGAAGACTGGGCCTCATCCCTGGCTCGTCGCGTTCATGATTCCGCCAGCTTTGCGGATCTGATCGGTGCAACCCGCAAGGACCTGCACACCTCCCTCAATTCAACCACCGAAAAACTGGCAGAACTCAGGGCCGCTGGGGTCGTAGATGCCGGCGCTGCTGGTTTTGTGGAGTTTGTGGAAGGTGGACACGACTTCCTCCTGCGCGGGACCGAAGCCTTCGGTGATGACCACGTGAAGGTTGGCGCCGAAGAAGATTCATCCCTGCTCACTATCGACGATCATGCCCACGGCCCGGTGATGACCGAAGCACCACGCTACCGCTATTGCACCGAAGCCATGCTATCCGGCACTTCCCTTGATGCCCAGACCATACGCTCTATTTTGGGACAGTTCGGCGACAGCCTCATAGTGGCAGCCGGACACAACAAGGCCAAGATCCACATCCATACCGACAGACCCGAAACCATCATGCAGACACTGGCCTCCTTCGGCACTGTCGGGGGGCAGAAGGTGGACGACATGCACCTGCAGTTCACCGATGCCCATGACCGCAGGTCCCCGGTGGCCATAGTAACCGATTCGGCCTGCGACCTGCCTGCGGAGTTGCTGGAACAGCACCGCATCCATGCCGTGCCTCTGCTCTTGTCAGCAGGCGGAAGCGAGTACCTGGACAAGCTGACCATGTCGGCGGAGAGCCTGGGCAAGGTAGCCGAGGGCAAGGGCCTCTTCCCGAAGACGGCCCAGCCGCCGGCCCATTTCTTCGGGCGGCTGTACTCCTACCTTGGTAGCCACTACGACAGCGTAGTAGCCATCCACCTTGCAGCCTGCCTGTCAGGCACCTACGAGACCAGCCTCCGGGAAGCCACCAAAGCCAGGCAGACCGGCACAGAGGTTCATGTGCTGGACTCGAAGCACCTGTCAGGCTCCCTTGGCCTGGTGGTACTCCGGGCAGCCCAGGCCGCGGAAGCCGGTGCGTCCGCAAGCGAAATCGCAGCAACGTTGCCCCAGTGGTCTGCCAAGGCCCGCATACTGGTATCGGTTACCAGTCTTCGCTACATGGTAAAAGGCGGCCGGGTAAGTCCCCTCAAAGGCCTTGCCGCCAAGGTGCTGAACCTGAAACCCATCGTGTCAGTGGACGAAACAGGCAAATCCATCCTGTATGGCAAGTCTTTTTCAGAGGAATCCAACCTTAAGACAATAATCAGGATGGTAGCAGAACAACATCGGGAGCAGCCGCTTAGATGCTACGCCATAGGCCATTCCAATGCTCCGGAAAAGGCAGCCGCCTTTGCCGCCAGACTGGAAAAGGAACTGGGCTTCCCGCCCCTGTACATCACCCAGATCTCCTCCGTGGTGGCCCTGAACGCAGGCCCCGGGGCCGTGTCTGTGGTCACCATGAGCGAGTAGCACCAGGCTGGTGAACCAGCCGTGGCATCTGTCCTCTCCGGCTGGTTTCCTGGATCCTACTCAGGCCTTGCCTGGCAACCAAGGCACAAACAGGCTTGTCCGTTTTTTGTATTCCTGATAGGCAGGATCAGAGCCATACTTCTTGTCCGCGCTTTGCTCCAGCAACGGAATGCCACTGACAAACAACAGCAGCACCGTTATGAACACCGGCCCCAGTATGGTCAGCCACAAGGCTCCGGACAGTACGGGAATGGTGTACACGAACAGGCCCCACCACAGCAGGGTCTCCCCGAAGTAGTTGGGATGACGCGAGTACTGCCATAAGCCGGTGGTGATCACCCCGGGCTTGCCGGCATTCTTGAAGGCCGACTTCTGGGCATCCGCAGCTACCTCGATCACAAAACCCTTGATCCACATAAGAAGACCCAGCACCTCGAAGATGCCAAAGGCACGGGTTTCCCCCGGGACAAGAGCAGCGAGCGCCTTCGTGATGGCTGCCGGCACACCGGAGGCCCGGATTGGCTCAACATACACCGAAGCAGCCACGGGTAGAAGTATCACCGCAACAGCCACAGCCTGGAGTATCCAGAACTTGGCAAACTTCAGAGGCACATCGCGCATGTCGTCAAAGCGGTGGTCCACCTTGGTCTTGTTGATCCTGGTAAACAGGTAGGATCCCAGGCGCAAGGCCCAGATGATGGTAAGTACCGCCGGCAGCAAGGCAACCAGTCCCGCAGACCGGTTCAACACCAGTATGAACAGCGAAACCAGAGCAAAGGACAGGCTGTAGGACAGGTCGGTTACCACATCGGTCTTCTTTGTGGCCGCATAGGCAAAGAACAGGCCGTTCACCACGATGGCTACGATAATGGATAGATAGAATGGATTCATGGGGCCTCCGGAAAGCTTGTATTGCTACACATGTGAACTCCGCAATCGAGTTCAACTGCCTACAAGGTACTTCATCCGGGGACAGACGGCTAGGCATGACATCATTGCCAGAATTTCCTTATAATAAGCCCCGGAGGCCCGAATGACCACATTCAACGACATACTCGCCGCACGACAGCGGATAGGAAAATACCTCTCCCTTACCGCCCTTGATTACTCAATTGGCTTGAGCACCGACACCACCAAGGTCTATCTGAAACTGGAAAACCAGCAGAAGCAGAAAGCCTTCAAGGTCCGCGGAGCCCTGAGCAAGCTGTCGTCCCTGAGCAAAGAAGAAAAAGACCGTGGCGTGATTGCAGTCTCTTCAGGCAATCATGGGGCGGGAGTCAGCTATGCGGCTCACTTGCTGGGCATAAAAAAAGCCAAGGTCTTCGTGCCCGAAACAGCCCCCAGATCCAAGGTGGACAAGATCAGGTACTACGGTGCCGAAGTGGTGCAGATCGGGAAAAACTACGACGAGGCCCACCACCTGGCCATGGCCGAACTGCAGAAATACAACATGACCTATGTGGACTCCTGTTCGGACATCCAGCTCATTGCTGGTCAGGGTACCGTGGGTCTTGAGATCATGGAGCAGAATCCCGACATAGACTTGATACTGGTGCCCATAGGCGGTGGCGGCCTGATAACCGGTGTCAGCATAGCTGCAAAGCACCTGAAGCCCGGCATCCGCATAGTCGGGGTGCAGACCGCTGCCTGCCCTGCCATGGTCAGATCCCTGGCCGACAATACCCTGTACGACGAGTTCCCCTCGGAAGACAGCATCTGCGACGCCCTGATAGGCGGGGTCACCGAGATCCCCTTTGCTATGGCCAATCAGTGCATCGACGACATCCTTGTGGTGCAGGAAGAGACCATCCGCAAGGCAACTGCCTTCCTGCTGACCGACGAAAAAATTGTAGCCGAACCTTCTGGAGCCGTCGGCGTGGCAGCCCTCATGGAAAATCCCGGGTACTTTGCGGGGCTGAACGTGGCGGTGGTAATTTCCGGCGGCAATCTTGACCAGGCCATGATGGCAAGGCTCCTCAACGACAACACAGGCGCTGCAGGAGCCACGGCATGAGCACCATCAGGGTCATCAGCAGGCAAGACATAGAAACCCACCTGAGCATGCAGGATGCCGTGAAGGCAGTGGAACAGGCCTACGTGCTGAATGCGGAAAAAGGTGTGGTGCTCTTCGATACGGTCTTCCACGACTTCGATGATGGCAAGGCTGACATGGACATCAAGTCTGGAACCATAGACAAGGCCGGCGTGTTCGGCTTCAAGTTGATGTCCTGGTTCGGCGACAATGCCGCCAAGGGCCTGCCCACCCTGATGGGTACCATCATGCTGTTCGACAGGGCCACCGGCGCTCCCCTGGTCCTGCTGGACGGCGCCTCCATCACCGGCATGCGCACCGGCGCCGCTGGAGCCATCGGCACGAGATACCTGGCCCGGCCGGATTCCACCGAATTGCTTATGGTCGGTGCCGGCAACCAGGCACCGTTCCAGCTTGCCGCCCACCTGATGCTTATGGACACCATCAAGACAGTCCGGGTCTACGACCCCCTGTCCTACGAGGCGTCAGTTGCCTTCTGCGCAGGCATCAAGGATCTGCTGTCAGCACGTTTCCTGCCGGCTTTCGCCGATGACCCGGCACAGCAGGCGCGGTTGCAAAAGAAGTACTCGGTGGATTTCGTTCCCGTCAAGGATCTGCAGGTGGCCACAGGAACAGCCGACATCATCGTCACCGCCACCCCGTCCCGCAAACCCCTGGTCATGAGAGACTGGCTCAGGCCAGGCACCCACCTCAGCTGCATGGGAGCCGACATGGCAGGCAAGCAGGAAATCGATGGCACCA
>JAVEXH010000261.1:0-4871 GCA_034004175.1 Spirochaetia bacterium | reverse complement strand
GTGAGCTTCCGGGTTCACGGTCCTTCTCCGGAGCATTCCGGCAGGACGGCAGCCTGCTGTTCTGGGCTTCACAGGATCAAAGGCCTGAAGGCTTCAATGATATGGAAGCCTTGAAATCCATGATCACGAGTATCGATGAGGCAGGCGGCGAGGGGCGGATCCGCTTCAGGTTGATGGACAGGTCGTATTTCGGCATGTACAAGTTCAACCAGAAATGGGATGCCTTTCTCATCCGGGCAGAAGAAGAATCCGAGTTCTACGCCGATACCCGGTCCATCTTCATCCGGGTAAGTATCCTCATCGCAGGCATCACCTTCATCTGTCTGATCATAGGTATCATCCTCATAAACCGTATATTGCGCTTCATGACCCGCTTCTCCGCCGACCTGATGCGGATGCAGAACGACCAGAAGCTGGATTTCGTCAACCTTGAAGGTGCACCAAACGATGATGTGACCTACCTTGGCGCATCCTTCAATGCCCTGTCATCCACCATAAACAACCTGCTGGTCATATTCCGTCGCTTTGTCACCAAGGACATAGCCCAGCGTGCCTATTCCGATCACAGCGTACTTCTTGACGGCACCACCAAGGAGCTTACGATCCTGTTCACGGACATCAAGGGCTTCACCTTCATGACAGAGACCCTGGGCAACGACATCATCGATGTGCTCAACCTGCATTACCACCGGGCAATCCGTCACATCCATGACAAAGAGGGCATCGTTGGTTCCATAATTGGTGACGCCCTGCTTGCTGTCTTCGGCACCATGAAAACAAGCGGCAACAAGTCTGTAGAGGCTCTGGATGCAGCGTTCGGCATCCAGCAGGTTGCAGCCGAGCTCAGGACTGCCCTGCGGACCAAGACCGACGCCATAGTGGCTGACCGGGGCAAGCTCAATCCCATGGAACAGCGGGCCCTCAAGGCTGTACTCGTCGAGGTTGGTGTGGGTATAGATGGTGGCGAGGTGTTCTACGGCAACATCGGTTCCTACGAACGCATGACCAATACGGTGATAGGCGACAATGTGAACTCCGCCTCCCGGCTAGAGGGTCTTACCAGGATTTACCGTGTACCAATCATCTGCTCGGAGTTTGTACGGAACGAGGTACTACGCACAGGCGCTCCGTACCGCTTCGTGGAACTGGACAAGGTACAGGTGAAGGGTAAACTGGAAGGCAAGAAAATCTACTGGCCTCTCCCCCTCTCTCAGATTGACGCGGAAATGGAAGAGCAGATTGCCTGTTTCGAACACGGCTTGGCCCTGTATTTCAAGGGTGACTGGGAAAAGGCAGGAGCCATCTGGGCGGATTGCCGCTTGCCGATGGTAGAGGATTTCCGGCTGAGGCTGGATGGAGTAAAACCTGACGACTGGAATGGCATATGGGCGATGAAAACCAAATAAGGCGGCTTGTCTCGGAGACTTCCCGGGAAACGCTTGCAAAATCGCTTGAACTGGTCAAGAAGGAAACCAAGCCTTACGACCTGTACAAGGAATTCTCGGCAACCAGACTGAACCGCTCCGTCTTTGTCCCGCTTGTTACCCTGGCTACTGTTGTGTTCTTTGCCATAGTAGCAATAGCTACGGCCAGGATCATAGAGACCGTTTCGGAACGGCAGGAAGTGGACATCAGTTCCTTCGACGATCTGAACCTGAAGGATCTGCTGGATGTGGCCAAGAGGACAGAGTCCGAGTATGTTGGACTCCAGCGTGAACTGAGTGCCCTTGAGCGTGAACGGGACGCGGAGATCCGCATCATCACCGAGGGCCATTCAGCTGAAATGGAGATCATAGCTGCCAGGCGGATCAGTGACGATGAAAAACGCCGCCTGGGGCAACAGGCAACACAGCGTCGTGACCAGGCCATCAGGCAGGTTGAAGTAAAGTTTGCTCCCTTGCTTGAGGCCAAGGCACTTGAAGTGGCAAGTGCTGCAGACCGTCTGGAGCAGTACGACAGCAGGATGCTCGATCAAGCCAAACAGAACGAGGAGCTGCTTGCTGCGGAAAGACAGGTCTTCGAGCTTGAGCAACAACGGCTGACTGAATATTATGAAACCCGCTTATCCAGCCTTGAACAGGAAATAAGCGCCGAGCGCATCGCCTTCAACAAGAACAAGGATGAATTGCTGGCCGCAATCGATACTGCCCGGTCAGAAGAGATGGCAGAGACCACCCTGCTCTACAATCCTGTCTTCACTGACCCGGAACTATTGCTCCTCCTCGAGGCCTCAGGCACCCGGCCGGAGCCTATGGATATCATAGCCCCGGATTCATTGCTGCAAGCGGGCCTGGATGCCACCACATTCGAGGCACTGGCTCTGGAGACTGCAACCAAGTTACGCAGCATTGGTGACGCTCTGGCCACCGTGCCATACATCAACTCGATTCCGGCAAGCCTGGCCTCGCTTGAAGCCTCTGCGTATGCCCTTGCGGATGTGTACCGCCGCATGGCCGATGCGGCAGGCCTGGCCCTCCTGTCCAGCCAGGACAGGATCAAGGCTCTTGAAGCCGAGTTGTCTGCATCCCGTTCGGCCGCGTCGGGGGCACAGTCACAACTGGCCGGCCTGAGGCGTGAGCAGGCGGTATACAGCACAGCCATTGATGCCCTGGCCCAGCTCAATGGTGACGCCGGCTATGTGGTCGAAGTGAATGCTGATTCCATGAAGGTCTGGCTCAGGCCGATCAATGCATCAACAGCCCCGGCCGATGCATGGATTGTCAGAGGAGAAAAGACCATAGCGACGGTTTCCTTGAGGCCTGAGGGCCCCTTGTACACCGCTACCATAACCGAGGCATCGGGAACCGAGATGCCAAGACTCTTCGATGTTGTCGTGGTACGGATCGATGACACCGACCAGGGCGGAGGCAAGAAATGATGTTCAAAACCAACGTTGTTGTTGTTGTGGCACTGGTATTCGTACTGGTTTCCGGTTTCCTGTCGCCACTGACCGCACAGGAATCGTCCACATTGATTCCTGCCGGACAATCCACTATAGACGGCAGGTCCTGGCTCGCGTATACCGGCCCCGGTGACATACGAGTACTGGCTCTGACTCCCTTCCCGGCGGACGCCGGCAAGAGGCTTGAACGCACGGTAGCTGTCATTTCAGCCTGGCCTACCATCAGGGTTACCGAGGTGCGGGCTGAGTCGGGCAAGGGCGTGGATGATTATGTGCTGTTCTTCTCGTCCATACAGTCCGGCGGCAAGGAATATTCAGCCAATGTTCCCGGAGGTTTACGCCTGCGGTATGACGGCGCCCTGATGTACGATTTCAGGGTCCGGTCCGGCGACTACTTTGTACGTGTCCGCGGAATCCTGATGGACGAGGCATCCCTCATTGCGGAAATTGTAAAGGCGGTCAATGATCCGGGTGGCTACATAGCCGAACGGGATCCAGCCTGGCTTGCCCTGCAGGTTGAGCGGTTGGACAAGGTCGACACAACACTGAATCGCCGTGCCGACCGGCTGGACTCGCGGACAGATGAAAATGCCGCAGTGACCATGGAAATCAAGGCTGACTTCGAAGCCAGATTCACCGAATACAATGCCAGAATCGAAAAGTTGCAGGCAGATGCAGCCGAAGATCGCCGTGCCTTCGAGGAAACCCTCAGTTCCAACCAGGCACTGCTTGAATCCCTGGCCGGATCACTCCGTCTGGCTCTGGCCTCGGAGATGAACAAAGGGCTTTTCGGTGGGCCTAAACCGCTGGATCCAGCCATGATTGACCATGTTGTTGCCCTCAAGACAGCGGATCCAGGCACCGACCGGGCAACTGCACTGGAATCAGCCAAGGCTGCCGGACTCACCGCCAAGGCAAAGCAGATCGATATCATTTTCAGGATCTGGTTCGGCGAATAGGTCTTCAGTACTCCAGCCTGGCTTCAGGACTCCAGCCTGGCTTAATACTCCAGCCAGCGGACGGAATAGCCGGGCAAGGCCACTGTTCCGTCAGCCTTGGCTTCTGAGCCGGAACAGGGATCGGTGAGCTTCGTTGCCTTGGCCCATCCATCCGGAAGGGTATAGTCCACTACCACCCTGCCACAATTGACAAGCACCAGAATCCTGTCGCTGCCTGAACCACGTTCAAGGGCAAAAACCGGTCCGCCTGCAGACAGAACCATCCGTGGTGAGTCCGGTGCAAAAGCAGGACGCTGGCCTCTGTTTGCCAGAAGCATTCTGAAACCTGCCAGACTCCTGGCACGCATGCTGGATGGATCATCCAGGGCCGATTTCAGATCTCCTGCCCGCGGTCTCTGCCTGTTGACTGCCCTGTTGTAACCCAGGACTCCAGGCCCTTCTTGCCAGGACCGTGAGCCTGCCAGGGAATGGAAGTACACCGCCGGCACGCCATCCATGGCACAGGCTACGGCATGACTGGCCAACAAGGCGGCTACCCGTTCATCATCGCTTGCATCGACAGGGGCCACCGCATCGGACCATGAAATGTTCAGTTCGTATGGAACCGGTCCATCAGAGGTTGCCTTATAGGATACCAGTCCGCCTCTATCCTGCACAGCCTTGATGATGGTACCGATATCGTCCACCAGGCCTTTGGCCGGCGTAACGCCCACGCCATCATGGGAAGCCAGGAAATTCAGCAAGGTTCCACCTGCAGGAACCGCCAGTCCTGCTGCCCAGCGGGAGAGGGGGCCTGCATCTCCGGTAGCAAAGGCATGCAGAGTCAGGGGAGGCAAGCTGAAATTGTAGACCAGATGGGCTTCATCGCCCTGGCCAAAATACGACATGTTCTCATCATGGGGGACATTGGTTTCTGTCAGGATGACCATATCCAGTTCCAGGGCATCCACCACTGCCCTAAAAAGCTTTACCACGGCGTGGGTTTCAGGCAGGTGTACGCAGGAGGTCCC
>JAVEXH010000260.1:0-4873 GCA_034004175.1 Spirochaetia bacterium | reverse complement strand
TGGTGCCTCTGACGGCCTTCATCGGGAAGAAACCGGGGGCCCTGGAGCCATCGGGCTGTGCCTGTCCCTTGACCGGCCAGGCAGGGAAGTCGCCGTCCACCCCGGCGTCAACAGCAAAGACATCAACGCCGCAGGCCTTGGCCAGGACATTGATGCCAGCCCCTCCGCCCATGAAGTTGTGCACCATCTGGGCGGTTACTTCCCGAGGATACAGGGAGACACCCTGGTTTACGACGCCATGGTCTCCAGCCATCACAAAAACTGCCTTGCGGCGGATCCTGGGCGGTACAAGGCCCTGGATTACCGACAGTTTCTCTGCGTAGTCCTCCAGTTTGCCGAGGCTGCCTTTGGGTTTGGTCAGGTCGTCCAGCCTGGCTTGTATGGCCTGGCGGATTTCGATGTCATTCATGATGTGTGTGTGTCCTTTCGTTTGCGCGCAAGGGGCAGTACAAAGCGACCGTAGGATTCGTGGTCGCCGTGCAGGAATTCGGTATCGTAGGCTTCTTCCAGACGCTCGGGGGTCAGGGCCTCGGCAGGAGTGCCGAAGAATGACTCGCCATGGCGCCCGAGGAGCATTACCTGATCGGCATAGCGTCTGGCGGCGTTCACGTCATGGAGGCTGACAACCACAGCTTTGCCGGCTTTGGCCAGCCTGAGCAGTATTTCCATCAGTTCCATCTGTCTGCCAGGGTCAAGGTGGGCTGCAGGCTCATCCAGGGCCAGAAGGGGCGCGTTCTGGGCAAGGGCGCGGGCTATGAGCACCCGTCTGGCTTCGCCGCCGGAGAGGGAGGAGAACTCCCGGCTGGCCAGTTCGAGGGCATCCAGGGTTTCCAGAGCCGACTCGATAGCCTTTTCATCTTCTTCCCCGAAGGGTTTGAAGGGGCCGAGGGCTGCGTATCGACCCTGGGCCACCACTTCACGGGCAGTGAAGGACCAGGCGGAGTTGGATACCTGTGGCACCCAGGCTACGAGACGGGCCCTGTTCCTGGTTGACACTTTGGTGACCGGTTTTCCGCCAAGCCTGGCCTGTCCACCCAGCGGCGGCAATAGACCTATGCAGGTCTTCAGCAGGGTAGTCTTGCCGCAGCCGTTGGCACCCAGAATGGCTACTAGTGATGAAGGTGCAACCGAAAAGGAAGCCTCCTTTACGACAAGTTTCGGCAGCGTGCCGAGCCTGCCCCGGGGCGGCAGATAGCCTGCGGATACGGCGCTGGCTTCCAGAAGGGGAATCATCGGGTGCCTTCCAGTCCGCGCCTGGCTATCTTGTACAGGAAGAACGGTGCCCCGATAAGAGCGGTGATGGCTCCCACGGGCATTTCAACGGGGGCGAACAGGGTTCTTGAAACGGCATCTGCCAGAAGGAGCATGGCCGCGCCGGTCAGGGCTGCTGCGGGTATGAGGTGGCGGTGGGATGGCCCCACGAAACGTCTGGCCAAGTGGGGTGAAACAAGGCCCACAAAACCAATGGCTCCGGCAACCGCTACCGAGGCTGAGACCGAGAGGGCGGCAAAGACACCGACTACCAAGCGTGCCTTGGATGGGGATAGTCCCAGGCTGCGTGCCTCCTCGTCACCTGCGGCCAGGACATCCAGCACCCTGGCGGATGCCAGGGCTGCAACAAAGCCGAGCACCATGGAAGGAGCTGCGGCATACAGTTCGGGCATGCCCCGGCCGGAAAAGCCGCCGAGGAGCCAGAACCAGGCTTGGTGCAGGTCCTTGTCACGAAGGGCCAGTATGACGGATACGCAGGCCGAGAAGAGGGAGCTCAGGGCAGTGCCTGCCAGCAGCAGGCTGGATGCATCGGAACGTATATGGGAGGTCCCGGCTACCAGGTAGACTATGAAGGTGGCTCCAAGCCCGCCGGAAAAGGCAGCCCAGCCTATGGGCGAAAACCCGAAGCGGCCGGCCTGGAAGCCCAGGGTCATGGCTATGACAGCCCCCAGGGCTGCTCCGCTGGAGCTTCCTATTACATACGGATCGGCCAGTGGATTGCGGAACAGCCCCTGGAGTACCGCTCCGGCAGTGGCCAGGGAAGCTCCGACAGCAGCGGCCAGGAAGGCTCTGGTCAAGCGCAGACCTACGATAATCCGGGCTGGATCGGAATCGCTTCCAGTAGCCATACCGATCAGGCCACCCAGTACCTGAACCGGGGTCAGAGCCACTGCTCCCATGCCAAGGGCCAGGATGAAGGCCATAGCTGTGCAGGCACCTATGGCCGCGTACGCCACAGGCAGACTCAGGCGTTGTGGTTTGGTCAGTACGGTTGTCATGGCCAACCCGGCAGGGATGCGTGCGCCGATCCGGGATTTCATATCAGAACAACTCCGGATACAGAGCTGCGGCCACCAGTTCCATGGCATCCACGAATCGCGGACCCGGTCTGGACACTATGTCACCGTCAAGCAAGGCAATTTTCCGGTTCCTGACGGCATCCAGATTGGCCCAACCAGGACGTTTGGACAGGCTCTCAATGGAAAGTGCCGCGGCGTGAGTCTCTGCAGCCATTATCCAGTCGGGATTTCTGGCTACGATGGCTTCGAAGCTGATGACTGGCCAGTCCTCGGTGATATCGGCGAAGACATTCCTGGCCCCGGCCGCGGTAAGGATCATGCTGATGAAGGTAGACGGTCCGGCGGTCATCAAGGGTTCGTTCCATACTTCCCAGAAGACGGTAGGGCGTTTGTTGGTGGGTATGGCCGCTATTCTGGATCTGACCGCCTCGACCCTGGCTTTCATGGATGCCACGGCTGCGGCACTGGCTTGTTCATCACCTCCAGCCCGGGCAAAAGAGGTCATTGCAGTATAGATGTCATCAAAAGTGGTAAGGGTGATACCTGCAAATGCTATGCCCGAACTTTCCAGCTGCGCCGCAAGCTGGCTATGCATGGACAGCTCTCCGATAACCAGGTCGGGGCGCAGGGCTACGATCGCCTCGATACTTATGGTGCGTGCCGAGTAACCGCCTATCTTGGCAAGATCGTTGGCTTCTGCAGGATAGTAGCAATAGGTCGTTGCTCCGACCATGGCCTTGCCTGCCCCGGCGGCATACAGGATTTCTGTGGCTGCTGGTGACAGGGATACTATCCGCTTTGCCTTTACCGGTAGTACAACCGCCTTGCCCCTGGCATCGGTAAAGCCGTAGCCCTGGGCTGGGAGCGAGGCGATGGCTACCAGAGCCATCATCGATAATGCGAGTGTCCTTCTCATGGACGTCCTCCTTCTGTCCCGTTGTTGCGGGACTGCCCCTGGCGGGAAACCCCTGGCAGGGATCTTCCCGGGTGGGACCGGAGGAACGGTTCTGGCTGGTTGTGGATCGACGGACCGCGCTGCAAGAGCGCGGGCTATCGCTCGACGCCTGTACCACGAAGCGTTCCGGTGCGATGTATGGACGGGCAGGGTATTCTGGCTCGCCCCTCGTGCTGCCTGAAACCGGATCACATCCGGCGCACGCCAAGGGTTCACAGTTACGGGCTAGCTCCGGTATCTCACCGGATTCCCCCTCTTGTCCGTACTCAGCGGTGGAGCGCGTTCCTGTGCGCCTGTTGCCGTGTTTCCGGATCACCCGTCCGCAGTGTTTCCCCTCTCCGGGGCAACACTGCGGGCACGGGTATTATGGGCTGGCAGTGGTGTAACGTCAAGCATTCGGCGATTTATCATGCTGGTTTCTATTTGAAGTTGCATTCTTCGGAAATTTAATTTATTCTGCTGACTTGGGCGATGTGTAGCTGGAATTACCGGCAATCAGGCCTGAGACAGTCAACAGGAGGAACAGAATGAGCGATCTGGCAAAAGCCAAAAAGTTCAAAGTACCCCACACGTACGTGATCCTGATAGGAGTGATCCTACTCATGGCAATCCTCACGTACATCATACCCGCAGGTGTGTATGAGAGGGTAAAAGATGCCAGCGGCAGGAGCGTAGTTGATCCCAACTCGTTCACCGTTGTGGAGAACACGCCGATCAAGCCCTTCGACCTTCTTCTGGTCCTTGAGAAGGGTCTCAAGGCGGCAAGCAGCATCGTCTTCTTCATCTTCATTGTAGGCGGTGCCTTCCAGATTGTAGCTGCAACCGGTGCAATCGAAGCGGGTATCGGCAAAGCTGCTGCGGGATTGAGAGGTAAGGAAAAGCTGCTGATTCCGGTCATGCTGTTCCTGTTCTCCCTGCTGGGAGGTACGATCGGAATGGCTGAAGAGGCCATAGTATTTGTACCGATCGGTATAGCACTGGCACGTGCTCTAGGGTATGACGCCATCGTCGGAACGGCCATGATCACACTTGGTGCAGCCTGCGGCTTCACCGCCGGTTTCATGAATCCCTTCACCGTCGGCGTAGCCCAGGGCATTGCCGAACTCCCCCTGTTCTCCGGCATCGAATTCCGACTGGTGATCCTTGTCGTAATGCTGATCGTGACAACTTGGTACCTGATGCGTTATGCCGCCATGGTCAAGAAAGACCCGTCAAAGAGCATCGTCGTAGAGCTTGAGCAGGCTGAAAAGCACATGCACATCAATATGAACGCCCTTCCCAAGTTTGAAGTACGTCATATCCTGGTCCTCCTGACCATCGTGGGCGGCCTGGCCATGATC
This sequence comes from Spirochaetia bacterium, assembly GCA_034004175.1. Lineage (GTDB taxonomy): Bacteria > Spirochaetota > Spirochaetia > Treponematales > UBA12059 > MIBM01. Next base: position 287 of record JAVEXH010000260.1, on the reverse strand, counting down.
GTCTTCGGTGTCTTCAAGTGGGGTTGGTACTTCTCCGAGATCGGTGCAGTCTTCCTTGGCGTTGGTATACTCGGTGGTGCCTTCGGCAGGCTAGGGCCGAGCAAACAGGCAGAGGAGTTCGTCAACGGCGCCAGGTCAATAGTATTCGGCGCTCTCGTGGTAGGTGTAGCCCGTGGTATCCTGGTTGTGATGACCGATGGACAGATCATCGACTCTGTAGTTCATGGCCTGGCTGTGATGATCCAGAGCCTGCCCAAGTCCATCTCGGTTCTCGGCATGTATGTTGT
>JAVEXH010000259.1:0-4890 GCA_034004175.1 Spirochaetia bacterium | reverse complement strand
ATCCTTCGAGCGCAGCCTTACCGGTGACGCCGCCCTCAGTGCCAGGACAGAGACGGCCTTCAGCCTCTTTGGCAGCGAGGTTCCCAAAGTAAGCGAGAACGAATCCATTCCTCCCATACCCGATTACCAGGGTCTTGTTACCGCCATCCAGGATCTGGATGGTGTGGCAGCCTGGACACCAATCGTTGCGGGGGTGGCCCAGATGCGCCTTGGCGGCTATGCAGTGAACGTACCGGTATTCGGTGTGGATCCCGCCACCTACTTCAATGTATGTTCCGACATTGTCATAGAACAGGGTGACAGCGCCGCGCTGGCTTCCGGCGGTGTCTTCATCAATGCCGTTCTTGCTGCCACAATGGAAGCTGCCATAGGCAGGCCCCTTGTCCCGGGCGAGGACCTTGTCTTTGGCATGTATTCAGGTGGCAGCTTCAGGCTCAAGAAGGGCAGCTTTGCCGGTGTTCACCGCTATGTAAGCTCCACCGAAGCCCTTGACCTGGTGGTGCTGGCCGATGCCACTCTTGTACGCTCCATGGCCAACTATACCCTGGGTTTTGCCAGCGCCGGCGCTCCGGCACAGTTGCCGGCTGCGGATGAAGCCTTTGATCTTGACGACCTGTTCTCCGATGCCGCCGATGTGACGAGTGCTGATGACCCGGGGCTTACCCTTGAATCTGTCGAGGCCACCATGGCCGACACCGGCGAACGGGATGCCCTGGTAATGACCGATGCCGCCGCCTGGAGCTTCGTGCTGATAAAGGCTGCCGAAGGCCAGGCCGATACCCTTGTAGCCTCCCTTGCCGCTGCCATCGACGGCGCCGGTCTTGAGTGCCGTGCCATGAGCTGGCGCTCTGCCGCCGGCACCAGTGCCCAGGCCTTGTTTGCCGTGCAGACAGCCTTCTATATTGGCCTTGGGTTCGTGGCCCTTGGTGCAGTATTGGTCATCATGAATGCTCTGGTAATATCCGTACTTGAACGCAGTGCCGAGATTGGCACCATGCGTGGCCTCGGTGCGGGAAAATCCTTCATACGCAGGCTTTTCATAGCGGAGTCCATGCTGCTGACCTTGGGCGGTGCCTTGGTGGGCATACTTGCTGGAGCGCTCATAGCAGGCTCAATGGCACGAAACGGCTTTGCGGTTACCAATCCGCTTCTGGTGTCCCTCTTCGGTGGCAATCTGGTGCGCCCGCTGGTTTCACTGCGGAGCGTCTTCATGCACCTGGTCCTTGCTTCGGCTGTCGGAGCCCTGGCGTGGATCTACCCCGTATCGCTGGCCATGCGCATCCAGCCGGTTGCGGCCATGAACGCAGGCTGATATGACGGTATTACTCCTGGCTTTGCGCAACCTGGTGCTGCAACGCAGGCGCTACCTGCTGATAGGCCTGGCGGTGCTTACAGGCTTTGCCCTCATAACCGTAATCTCCGGCGCTGCCTACGGTGCCATGGATACGGTAAAGGCCAAGGCGGCCCGCTACTTCTCCGGCCATGTAAGCGTAATTGGCTTCATCAACGGAGCCAACGGCCTGGGTGACCCCACCCGTGTCGAGGCCCTGCTGAAAGACTCAGCCCTGAATATCAGGACCATCTCGCGCAGGACAGCCTACAACAGGAACGATGCAACCCTCTTTTTCGGTGGCGAGACCGTACGCCAGCGCAAACTGGTTGGCGTCTCTTTCGAGGTGGAGAAGGCCGAGCTGTCAAACCTTGCCTTTGCCGAGGGCTCCCTGGATGCCATGCTTGGTGATGCCGGCAAGGATGGCATCCTGATCAGCAGCTCCGCGGCTGCCATCATGGGCTGCAGGCTTGGTGATGGCCTGAACCTGTTCCTGACCACCGACTCGGGCCAGTACAACACGGCCACCCTCATCGTGCGTGGCATCTTCAGCGAGACCAGCCTCTTTGGCTATGTGGCCTACATGCGCAACCAGGACCTGAACCGCCTGATCCTGCGCGAACCCGATGCTGCCACCGACCTGGCCCTGTACGCCGATTCCGGAGCCGATGTGGATGCCCTGGCGGAGGAGGTACGGCTGCTCCTTGGTACCGAATTTGCCGTTTACCCTACCCTCAGGACCAAGGATGACCTGTATGCGGCCATGGCAGCCGACAGTGCCGGCCAGAAGGTGGCAGTGCTTACCCTGGATGCCCACCTGGCCCAGATAAAGAGCATCCTGGACGCCTTCCTCCTGATAACCTACTTCGTGCTGGCCCTGTTCGTGCTCATTGTGATGGTTGGCATCCTGAACACCTACCGGGTCATAGTCTACGAGCGCACCAGGGAGATAGGTACCATGCGGGCCTTGGGCATGGGCCGTGCTTCGGTTTCTGCCCTGTTCATTTTCGAGGCTTTGGGCCTTGCCATGTTGGCCTCCCTTGTGGGGCTGATTACCGGCTTTGCCGTGCTCCAGGTGCTCAGTCTGGTAGACCTTGGCAGCCTTCCTGCAGCCGGCATGTTCACCGACCGGGGCCACCTGAACTTCTACCTTTCTCCGCGGGTGCTGCTGGTGAACCTTGCCATAATGGTTGGCGGGGTGGTTGCCGCAGCCCTGGGTCCGGCCCGCAGGGCAGCCCTGGTAAACCCGGCAGACGCCATGCGTGGCCAGTCGTAGCGAATACTGCCCTGGGCATGAAACCTGGGCGCAGCTGAGGGCTTTATAGGATCATGAACCACTATCCAGCAAGGAACAGCATGAAAGCGCATTTTCCCGTCGTTGTGGCCCTTCTGGCCTTCTTCTGCACAGGTCTGGCTGTTGCCCAGTCCGGCACCGATTACGTGGCTTTGCTTGCCAGGGTAGACCAGACCGTAACCTTCGAAGGCCACGACCTGTCGGCCGAATACACCATAGTAAAGCGTGATCCCGGGGGTGCTTCGTCCACTACCGTGGCCACCATGTTCCGCAGGGACAGGACCGGGCAGTTCCTGATCCTGATACTGCAGCCAGCCATAGACAAGGGCAAGGGCTACCTGAAGATGGATGACACCCTGTGGCTCTACGACCCTGTGGGACGGGTGTTCACCTTTACCAGTGCCAGGGAGCGGTTCCAGAACTCCAGCTTCCGCAACTCCGACTTCAGCCGGTCCAACTTCTCCGCCGACTACCGCCCCGTCTCCGGTAAACGCGAGATGCTTGGCAAGTTTGACTGCACTGTGCTGGATCTTGAGGCCACCAATGACAAAGTCTCCTTCCCGCGCATACGGCTCTGGGTAACCGACGACTTCCTGGTACGCAAGATGGAGGACTACAGCCTTTCCGGCCAGTTGATGCGCACCAGTGCCATCCCCAGTTACCAGAAAGTGGGAACCAAGTGGGTGGCCGCCGGCATGGTCATCCTTGACCACCTGAAGGCCAGGACCATAAGCGGCAGGATCGAGTACGAGCGCACCACGGTTACCATAAGCAGGCCTTCGCTGTCTTCCCTGCCCGATACGGTGTACACCAAGGAATACCTTGAAAAGGTGGCGCGGTGACCTCCTTTGCACACCTCTGCCCGGCCGCAGGCATTCTTCCATCCCCACGGTATTCCGTACAGCTGTCCGCCGTATTGACGCTTGCCGTACTGTCGCTTGCCGTAATGCCCTTGCGTGCCCAGGAAGCGGAGAACCTTGACGACCTGTTCAGCGATCCGGTGCGGGACACCGTGGTCGTGGAGACGCAGACAGACCACCTGGCCCAGTACACCACCAATGAAACGATGCAGTTTTCAGGGTTCTTCAATACTGAAGGTGGAATAGCCGCAGGCTGGACTTCCTGGCCGGTCTTTTCCGATCTGTCATCGGGTTTTGACAGTACCATTGCCCTTTCATCTTCCGCCAGCCTGAACCTGGATGCCAGGCCGGATCCTGACTTCCGCCTGTATGGCTCGGTGACGACGGAGATGGATCCCCTGGAAGGAGCCTATACCTGGAGCAGTTTCACCATAAGCGAGCTTTTTGTGGACTACACCTGGCTTGACGATGTATTCATACGCCTGGGCAAGTACGATATTACCTGGGGACAGGCACGCCTCTTCGAAGGGGTCACGGATCTCCTGGAGGACGCCGAGTATGGATACTCCCTGAGGGCAAACCTTCCAACAATCATGGATGGCATCTCCTTGATCAGCTTGATAAACCAGCCGGATGCAAGTTCCTACACGGAGATTGTCTATGCAGGCAAGGCCGACAAGGTGCTGCTGGGTACGATGTTCTCACTGGGAGCACGATACCAGATAGACGAGGGAGTGAACGCCCTGCTGTCTGTCAAGCGGGTTGTCCTGGGCATTGATCTGCTTGCCGATGCAATCGTCCATTACGATGCAGACTCCCTGTATCCAAAGGTGCTGGCTGGCTTCTTCAAGGAATGGCCAAGGGTAAAACTCTATGGTGAATATTATTACAATGGTGCTGTTGCAGGCGATATGGACCACAGTGCCGGCCTGGCCTGGGGCTTCAACAACATCGCGGGAACACCCATCGACCTGGGGCTGCGGTGGATACACACATTATACGATTCATCAGGTTCTGTAATTGCCGGCCTTACCTGGAAACCCTGGAAGTACATTACGGCAAGCCTTGCGTTGCCCGTGGCCTACGGCCCGGACGGATCACGCTATGTCTCCACCACCTACAATGAAGATGTTGCCAAGCGCCGCCTGGCTCTTGCTTTTGGCCTTGAAATGGCCGTCTCGTTCTGATACACCTGAAAAGCATTTCAAGGAGTAATCCCATGATAGAAAACAACAATCCACCAGCCACCGATGACGAGATTTCCCTCATAGACCTTCTGGTCGTATTACTGAAACACCGCCGCCTCATTATTCGGAGCGTTCTGGGTTCCATGATCCTGGGTCTGGCCCTGGTGTTGCTGCTTCCTGGCTACCAGTATTCAAAGGCTGTTTCCGGACAGGTAACGG
>JAVEXH010000258.1:0-4904 GCA_034004175.1 Spirochaetia bacterium | reverse complement strand
TGCCAGGGTCTTGCTGAGGCCCACGGTTGCGGACCGGATTGAGTTGGACAGCACCAGGTTCGGGATTGGCTGTTTGATGGAGTATGAAGCGACGAAGAGTACACTGGCGGCTTTTGATTTCCGCAGATGGGGCAGGGCAGCGCGGACCAGCCAGACAGCGCTCATGAAGGAGGTGTCCACGGCTTTCTGCCATTGCTCATCGGTAAAGCTTTCGAAAGGGCCGGAGGGAGGGCCGCCGGCGTTGCAGAACAGGAGGTCAAGGCCGCCGAGTTTTTCTGCTGCGGCGTCCACGATGACTTTGACGCCTTCGGAACTTGAGACGTCCCCGGGTATGGCCAGGGCGTTTATTGCGGCAGCGGGAGCCGCCATGCGGGCGGCATCACGGCCGTTTATGGCAACGCGGGCGCCTTCGGCTGAAAGCTGGGTGGCGGTGGCATAGCCAAGGCCGCGGGAGCCGCCGCTGACCAGGCCTTTGAGGTCTTTGAGTCCTAGATCCATGGATTCCTCCTGTTGATCAGGTCTATCCGATACCGGCCGATCCGGTATCGGGTCACTTTGGCAGAGCGTTGAATCTGGTGTGCAGTCCTTCTGCCTGCTGGGGGCTCAGGGGCACCAGGGGCGGGCAGACGGTTCGCCAGCTGTTTTCGCCGGTGCGGGCGGCCACGAGTTCCTTGATGGCCGGTATGGCGGCGCAGTCCCCGAGGCTGGCACGATACTGGTCAAGCTGGGCCTGGCGCTGGTCGGCGGCAGTGGTGCTCTGGTCGTCCGGGGCAATTGGGCTGCCGGGGGTGGCCTGGCCGGCCAGTTTGTCGTAGACGGCCCGGATCTTTGCAGGTATGACATTGGCCATGGCTGAGATGGTGCCTGCTCCGCCGTGGCGCTGGTTCAGGGTAAGGAACTTCTCGGTGCCCGAGAAGACAGTGAACCCGGGGAAGGCCTTGAGCACCGACTCCTGGTAGGCCCAGTCGCCGCAGCTGTCTTTCATGCCCACCACGGTGTCGGGGTACGTTTTGAGCAGGCGCTCTATCACAGCCAGACTGTAACCGACCACGGCTACCGGCGGGATATGGTAGACATAGACCCGAAGGTCACTGCTGCCAGTACGTTCGATGACTTCTGCGGTGGCCCGGAAGACGCCTTCGTCGCTTACTCCTTTGTAATAGAAGGGTGGCAACAGGAGTACGCCGGCGCAACCGAGGCGGGCAGCCTGGGCTGTGAGCTTCACGGTGTCGGTGATGGCGCAGGTTCCAGTGCCTGGCAGCAGCGTGCTTGCCGGCACGCCGGCGGCCACCAGCTTTTCCAGCAAGTCCATGCGTTCTTCAAGGCCGATGGAATTGGCCTCGCTGGTGGTGCCGAAGGGGGCCAGGGCGGTGCAGCCATCGGCCAGCAAAGACTTGGCAAAGGCCACCCATCTCTGCACGTCCGGGCTGAGGTCGGCGCGCAGGGGGGTAAGGACGGGGGCCATGACGCCGCTCAGTCGCTTGGTGCCGGGCTTCTGGTGTGTGGCGGTGCCTGGTGTGGCTCCGGTCTTGTCTTGATGCGCGCTCATGTGGCGGCTCCTTCGGGGGGGGCTTCGGGTGTTGTCTGTGGGGCAAGGCCGCAGAACTCTATGGCGGCCATCAGGTACAGATCTACTCCTTTGAGGAGGCTGGCGACTGGTATGTGCTCGTCGGCGGTGTGGGAGGCGGAGATGTCGCCGGGGCCGCAGACCACGGTGGGTATGCCCGCCACGCCGCCAAGCAGGCCTGCGTCCGTCCAGCCCCGGCGGGTGGTTATGGTTGGCTCTGCGCCGGTTACCGACCGGATGGCTGCCTGCACGGCTCTCACGATATCTGCCCCTTCAGGGGTGGCCATGGGTACATGGTCGAAATGTTCCATCATGTTGGATGGCATGCGCCGGATTTCGGCCTTGAAGTCGGGGTCTGTGGCGGCTAGTTCGTCGATAAGTGTCTGGTATTCTGCAATGACGCCTTGTACGGTTTCGCCGGGTATGTAGCGGCGGTCTATCTGGATGATGCAACGGTCTGCCACGGTACTTGGCTGGGTACCGCCTTCGATCTTGCCGAAGTTCATGACCGATGGCCCCATGGCGGGGTTGAAGCGCTCCTTGAGAAGTGGTGGAATCCGCTGGTCGATGAGACTTACCAGGCGGGCGGCCTTCACTATGGCATTGATTCCTTTGTCGGGAATGCCGCCGTGGGCTGTCTTGCCGGTCACTTCCACCTCAAGCCACTCAAGGCCGCGATGACCTATGGCATACTCGAAGTTGGATGGCTCGCCCACAATGGCACCGTCTGCCTTGATGCCGTCCAGCACCAGGCGCTCGGTGCCTTCGCTGGCACCTTCTTCCCCCAGCACGCCGGTGAAGACCAGTTGCCCTGCAAGCTGTATGCCGGCCCGGTGCAGGCCTATCATGGCCATGAGCATGGCGGCCACAGGACCCTTCATGTCCACGGTGCCCCGGCCGTACAGCATGCCGTCTGTTATCTCCCCGGCAAAGGGATCCACAGTCATACGGTAGGGGGGTACGGTGTCCAGGTGTCCATTGAAGAGCAGTTTCCTGCCGCCACTGCCTGCGCCGCTTCCGCCACTGCTCTTGCCACCGGTTGCCGGCAGGGTGGCGATGACATTGCCCCGCTCGTCGTCCACCTTCTGGATGGTGCAGGCGAGGCCCTGGTCAGCCAGGTAGCCAGCCAGGTAGTCGGCCACTTCCTTCTCCTTGCCGGGTACATCGTGGTGGCTGGGTATGGATATGAGCTTTCTGGCCAGAGCAATTATTTCGTCATCTGTTACGGTTGCCCGGGCAAGCCGGGCTGCTTCTGCTGTTGTCATGGGTGCCACGCTGGTCTCCTGCCGTGCTGGTTGCTTTGATGAGTACTATGCTTTGTATATTCCAGTGTAGCCTGCCTTGCCGGATTGATCAAACGCCGGCCCAGTGACGGATATCAACTGTCGTAGTTGATGCCCAGGACTTTATATTCAGCCCTTCAATAAATATGCGAATTTTGATATCCTCTGTTGATTGACGATGGGGCTCAGCTTGTCTGATCTGAGCCAGTCCAGCCATCACGCCCTCTGAAAGGTTTCATTGCATGCCGGATATCCCCGTATTGGTTCAGGTTCTGGTTGTTTTTACCCTGGTGGTGGCTGCCACGGCAAAAAAGGTGCATCTCGGATTGGCCGCCAGTGTCGGTGGCGTGGTATTTGCCCTGTGGCGTGGGCTCAGCCTGCCTGAAACGGTACAAACCATAGGTTCTGAATTGATCAAAGCCGACACTCTGCTGCTTCTGGCCCTGGTTACCGCCATAATGGTATTTGCCGGTGGACTGAAGAACTCCGGAGCCCTGGCCAGATTCTCGACAGCAGTCCTGGCCATCGCACCGACCAAGAAAGCGTCCATCGTCCTGACACCCATCCTGTTCGGCACTCTGCCCATGCCGGGTGGGGCTGCCTTGTCTGCTCCTCTTGTGGATGCTCTGGATATGGATCGAAGTTACGACAATGCCAGGCTTTCAGCAGCCAATTACTGGTTCAGGCATGTCCTTGAACTGGCCTGGCCCCTGTATCCTTCCTTCATATTGGTCACCTCCCTGACGGGAATATCCACCCCGAGGCTCGTTCTGATAAACCTGTATGCCGTACCTGTCCTCATCGTGCTGGGTCTGATCTTTGTCTTCGGCAAAGCCGGAAAGGTAGCGGTGGCAAAGGGAGTGGCCGGGAATGTGGCCGGTGACTTGCTCAATGAAGCCCGGACAGCAGAAGCAAAGCCTGCAAGCACCCGGTCGCGCTTGTCCTCCGCGTTCAGTGGTTTTGCCCCGTTGGTCCTGGTGATAGGCATATTCCTTGCCGCGGATTTTCTGTGGCGTGTGGTAGCGCCGGGTACGGGACTTTCTGCCGGGGTGGCAATCCTGATAGGCCGCTATGGCCCGGTGATGCTGGGTCTGGTGGCAGGCAGTGTATATGTGATCCTTCATTCCGACCAGCCTGGCTGTTTCCGGGGAACCCTGAATCCAGGAACCCTGAAGCTTGCAGCCGTCATTGCAGGCATACGGGTTTTTTCAGCCCTGCTGACCGCAGGCGATGTGGCCAATGCCAGTGCGGCAGAGCTAGCTGGCCTGGGCGTGTCTCCCATCCTTGTTGCCATGATACTGCCCTTCGTGGCCGGCCTGGTCACCGGCATCGGGTTCGGCTATGTCGGTCTGTCATATCCCATACTCCTGGGTCTGTTCCCCCTCTCCGGCCAAGGCGATTTGCCTCGTGAAGCTGCCGTGGTGCTGGCGGGAACCTTTGGCTGGGCTGGCATGATGATGTCGCCCCTGCATGTGTGCATGGTGGTTACCGCGGAGCATTTCAGGATAGGCCTGGCTGCCACCATGCGGCGTTTCATAGTGCCACTGAGCCTGTACATCCTGGTAGCCCTGGGCTATGTAGCCTTGCTATCCAGGTTGCTTGTTTTGCCTGCTTCGTGATCTACCAGGCTGGCAGATAGTGCCACACGGGCCTTTCCGGCTGTTCTCCGGAAGCCAAGGTCCGGCTTCGATTGACAGAGGCTCCCAAGATGACCGATTATTGGGGTATGCGCACAATACGGTTGACCTTGATGGTTGCTCTCCTTGCCCTGCTTGCATCCTGCTCGCTGAATACTCTGGGTGTACGGGTTTCAGACTCCTTCATGCAGGAAGAGGATGCCATCCTGGTCGGCGATTCCATGCCTATACTCCTCAAGGCCAGTGAGATCCTGGCGGACGGCAAACCTCGTGATCCTGAACTTGCAACTACCGCAGCCTCCATGGCCGTGATGTATGCAGCTGGTTTTGTAAGCGCTGATGCTTCAGGTGTGCCTGATGACGATTTTGACGGCAGGCTGGCCGCAGATGCCCGGGCCAAGGCCTTGTTCCTTCGCG
>JAVEXH010000257.1:0-4909 GCA_034004175.1 Spirochaetia bacterium | reverse complement strand
ACCCGGGTCAGGTAGGCATCAACCTCGGCATCGCTGGCTTTTATTCCATCCCGTTCACACATCTGGTAAAAAAGGATGTCATTCACCACTGAATCGAAAAAATCCTTGCGGTCTGTATCGCTGAGCTTGGTCTTGCGCAAGGTTTCCACCCGGGCAACATCGTCGCGGAACTCCTTGTCGTTGATTATTTCTGTTTTGGTAAGCTTGACTGTCGCCAAGGGGGTTCCCAAAGCGGTGCCAAGAGATTGTGAGAACACAGGCAGGCCGATCGAAACCAACATGGCCAGAATGGCAAATCGCATTTTCATGTATAACTCCAATGGAAAACAGGGCTTTCAGGTGGCTCAGGCTACTGTACCACAGAGCCTGAGGCCTGTAGCAGTATAACACCTGTAGTCACAGCAGGTTAACGGAAAAACTCATGCTTGTTCAAGAACCAGCATAGTGCTCAAGTCGGGACTGCATGGCTTTCAGACCAGGAAGACGTGGTTTCAATGCCGCTGCGCGGGCAAGAGCGTCGGCAGCCTCATGGACCTGCCCCAGTTTCAGATGCAGGTCCGCTGCCTTGCGAAGGAACTGTGCATCTGTCTCTGCCGAACAGCGGAGGGAAATGGCTTCTACAAGAAGGGATAGAAAAGCTTCCGGCTCAAGGACACGGGAAAGTTCATCAAGAACCAGTTTACGGAAGCGCCCGAGAACCACTTCGTAAAAATAACCGAATCCTGGAGATTTCTGTTCCATGCGGATCAACTTGACCATGACCTGAAAGGCATCCACATAGCGACCGCGCCGGGCATACTCCTCGGCAATGCAGAACTCCGCATCCATGGCTTCAGGACGTTCGAAAAAACGTTCAAGTCTGCCATCATCCCGGGATCGGTTGCGATCATACAACTGGAGTGCCTCATCTTCAAGCCCGTGAAGCAGATCATAGAAAATGAGTTTGGCTACATATTCCGGCTCATCCAGACGTTCCTTGAGCCAGACACGGTAATCAAACTCGGCTCCCGGAGCTGAATTCACTATCCTCAGGCGACCACGGTCATACTCACGACGTTTCCGGAGATCCGAGAGTACGGAGTATGCTTCCAGCAACAGCCGCATGGAATCCCCAGATGATTCTGCTACTCTGGACTTTATCCTGTCCGGTGACCCTGAAAGATCCGGGTGGAGGTGTTTGGCTTTTTTTCTGAAGGCGCTCTTGATGTCCCTTGGAGAAGCATCGGAAGGAATCCCGAGTACTCCATAGTAATCCACGAACATTTTTTACCCGGAAACATACGCATGCGCCGACGACCAGCCACAAAAGGCATAATCATCGGCGTTCAGCAGACCATCATCGATCCAGGGAGGCTATGCTACCTGCCTGCGCGTGTCCAGGCTCCTCCGCTACTGTCCGTCGCCGGAGGGTGTGGCGGCTTCCTGAGGAAGGGGAGCTTCCTGGGGGACAGTAAGCTCGGGCTCTGTACCTGGGAGCACTTCCGAGGGCTGAGTATCTCCATTCCACCACTCGGTGCTCTCCTCACCGGAAATGCGTGCGGCAGCCTCGACATCACCCATAGACCCGCGGTTCAGGACAGCGAGGCTGAAGGCTATGACGAAAAACAAGCCACCCAGAACATAGGTGAATTTCACTACCACGTTCGTGGACCTTGATCCAAAGGCTGCATTGCCCGCACCACCAAAGAGGCCGCCAAGGCCTTCACTGTCCTGGTCCTGGATGACAACCATGAAAATGAGCAAGGCACACACAATTGCGAAAAGTACGAGAAGGATAATTCCAAATAAACCCATCTTGATTACTCCGAATGAAATACGTCTGGAACGCTGCATTTGACCGCAGATCGTCAGATAATAACCGGAATGGCAGCGGACATGCAAGGGGACACAGGAATGTAAACGGCGAATGTTCACCGATTACACTCCCGTATGCAGGAATCAGCGGAAGGAAACTATTGGAACAAAGGTTTCCGCTTTGAGGGAAGCACCGCCAACCAGGGCTCCGTCTATGTTCGGCTTGGCCATCAACTCAGCCGCATTGTCGGCCTTCACGGAACCACCATACTGGATGACTATGGCTTTGGCAGCAGCCTCGCCATACAGTGACGCGATGACTGTCCGGATGTACGCGTGCACAGCGTCTGCATCCTCGGGTGTGGCGGTCTTGCCGGTTCCGATGGCCCAGACCGGCTCATAGGCTATGGTTATCGCAGCCAGCGCGGCTACGGGTACGCCCTTCAAGCCTTCCCGTACCTGTCCACCTACCACCGCCTCAAGTCTGCCGGATTCACGCTCGGCCAGGGTCTCTCCGACACAGAGAATGGGCTCAAGACCCTGCTCCCAGGCCAGCAGAACCTTGCGGTTTATGAGTTCATCTGTCTCCAGATACGAGTGGCGGCGCTCCGAGTGTCCGAGTATGACGGCTTTCACGCCCAGATCCTTGAGCATGAGGGGAGAAATCTCCCCGGTGTGGGCGCCCTTGGTCTCGGGTCCCATATTCTGCGCCCCAAGCACCAGTGAACTGCCTTTGATGGCCTGGGCCACGGCAGCCAGGGCGGTGAACGGCGGGGCAATCATGACACGTTCCTTGCTGTTCCCAAGTTTGGCCACCAGATCCTTGGCCAGGGCAACGGCCTCGGAAACGGTCATATGCATCTTCCAGTTACCGGCAATATAATAGTTTCTCATTCTTTTCTCCTATCTACAGACTTCTATGCCAGGCAGTTTTTTGCCTTCCAGCAATTCCAGGCTTGCACCACCACCGGTGGATACATGGCTCATCCGGTTCGCAAGGCCAACCTTGTTCACCGCAGAGACAGAATCTCCGCCCCCGACCACGGTTATGGCTCCGCGGTCTGTTGCCTCGGCTACCAATCTGGCCACTTCTCCGGTACCACCGGCAAAGGCTTCGAACTCGAATACACCAACCGGACCGTTCCAGACAACACTCCTGGCATCTGCCAGCACTGCAGCATACCGAGCCAGGGTCTTTGGACCCACATCCATGCCCATGAGATCTTCGGGAATATCCACTCCGTTCACGGGCACAGCCTTGGCAGAAGCATCAAAGGTTGCCGCACAGACATGGTCCAGGGGCAAAACCAGTTCCACACCAGCCTTGCGGGCAGCTTCGATGATCTTCAGGGCAGTATCGATGTGATCATTCTCGACCAGGGACTTGCCGATCTGCCGTCCCTGGGCCTTGAGGAAGGTGTACGCCATGCCGCCACCGATGATCAGGGCCTTGGCATTGCGCAGCAAGCTTTCCAGGACAGCTATCTTGGAACTGACCTTGGCACCGCCTATGATGGCCATCAGAGGCTTGGGAGGTGCAACAACTATGGGTTCCAGGTATCTGACCTCTTTTTCCATCAGGAATCCACCTACGGCTACTGGAACGAATCTGGCAATGGAAGCGGTTGAGGCATGGTCACGGTGGGCGGTGCCAAAGGCATCGTTGACGAAGATTTCTCCATAAAGGGCAAGTTCCCTGGCAAGCTTGTCGCGCTCTGCGGGATCATCGCTGGTCTCTTCCTTGTGGAATCTGGTGTTTTCAAGCATGATGATGGTGCCGTCCGGCTGGGCTTCTATGTAGTCCTTCTTGCCATAACAGCCATCCTCGCCGGCAAACACAACCGGGCGGCCTAGTTTCTTCGCCAGATAATCTGCTATAGGCTTCATCCGGTGCTTGCCTGCGATGTAGGCTTCCTCGTTCCAGGACTTCCCGTCACGCTCGGCCTTTTCCTTGGCTTTTTTCGAATCCTTGCGGGGATCACCAAGATGACTCATAAGTACCAGTGTCCTGGCGCCGCCGGCCATCACATGCTCTATGGTGGGGATGGCTGCGGTGATGCGGGTATCATCCTGCACAACGCCATCTTTCATGGGAACGTTGAAATCAACGCGCATTACCACGCGTTTTCCGGAAAGCTGGATATCCTTGACGGTCTTTATCATAACACTCTCCCTGTAACCGGGCTTGAAAAAAGGCCGCCCAAGTAGTACCCGGACGGCCCTGATCAATCAAACAATGGGCCTGCTTACTTCTTCAGACCGGACATGTGGCGAAGCAAATCCACGACGCGCATGGAATAACCCCACTCGTTGTCGTACCATGAGACAAGCTTGAAGAAGCGCTTCTCGCCGGGTAGATTGTTCTGCCTGGTGGCAAGGCTGTCGTAAATCGAGGAACGATCATCATGGATGAAGTCGGTTGACACCAGTTCCTCGGAAGAATAACCGAGGATACCCTTGAGGTAGGTCTCGCTGGCTTTCTTCAGTAGTCCGTCGATCTCTTCTATGGAAGTATCGCGCTCGGTGCGAACGGTAAGATCCACAACGGAAACATCGGAAGTGGGAATACGGAATGACATACCGGTGAGCTTGCCCTTGGTAACGGGAAGAACCTCACCGACGGCCTTGGCTGCTCCGGTGGTGGATGGAATGATGTTGATGGCTGCTGCCCGTCCACCGCGCCAGTCCTTCTTGGAGACGCCATCTACTGTCTTCTGGGTAGCCGTGTAGCTGTGGATGGTTGTCATGAGGCCGGTCTCGATGCCGATGCCTTCCTTGAGGAGGACATGGACAACCGGAGCCAGGCAGTTCGTGGTACAACTGGCGTTTGACACAACGTGATGCACTGCGGGATCATAATCCTTCTCGTTGACACCGATCACGAAAGTCTTGATCTTCTTGGTATCGTCAGTACTTTTGGCGGGGGCGCTGATGATTACTTTTTTGGCACCGGCTTCAAGATGCTGGTATGATTTCTCGTTGGCAAACAGACCGGTGGATTCAATGACATACTCCACACCAAGCTTTGCCCAGGGAAGATTCTTCACTTCCCTCTCCGCCATCACACACTTGACCTCGTGGCCGTTGACAACCAGGATATCATCCTCTTCAAGAG
>JAVEXH010000256.1:0-4915 GCA_034004175.1 Spirochaetia bacterium | reverse complement strand
CGTTCCTGGTGGCAAGGACCAGGCCGTGACGCCAGGCAGTGGCGGCTATGAGGGCATCAGCCTGGTGAGTGTTTATGCCTTGGGCAGCCAGCCGGCCCCGGGCTTCGCCGGTCCAGACGGCCATTTCGTAGTCCACCGGCAGAACCTTTGCAAATTCCGCACAGAAACGGTGGAACCAGGCTTCCTTCTCGTACATGGCCTTGCGGCGCAGGCCTGACAGGATCTCTTCCACAGTTATGACACTCAGATGCAGGTTGTCCAGGGTCCTGAACCACTTCTGCACCTGGGGGTCGGGTCGGATTCGCATGATCTCGCTGAGCACGTTGGTATCGACCAAGACGGGGCTCATTGGAACAGCTCTCCGGTATCGAAGCGGTCAGTGCGGGGGGCCAGCTCCATATCCTCGGCCATGCGGGTATTTATCTCGGCCAATTCGTCCAGGTAGAACTGTATACCCGGTTTCAGGGCCTGCTCGTGCTTGTTGTAGGTTTCCCAGGCTATGACCACCCCGGCAGGCTTGCCATGGCGCAGGATGACCTGCGGTTCGTGGACAGCGGAATCAAGAAGATCCGAAAAGCGCATTTTGGCTTCTACGGCGGTCCAGGGGGTATCTGACATGGCTGCACCTCTTATGATCAATAGTAATGACCTTTTTCACATTTGTAAAGATCTTTATTTTGTAATCCAGCCACGACCAATGAGCCTTTTCCCTTGTGTCCAGCCGGCAAGGACCCTATACTTGGATTTCTGATAGTTGTTGCTGACATCCGGATGGTTCATGAGGTGTGTATGCGCATTGCGTTTGTGGTTGGTACGGTGGTTGCCACGATGAAGGACGAGAAGCTCCGGGGCCGCAAGCTTTTGCTGGTCCGCGAGGCCGACCTGGCGGGCAAACCCACAGGAGATGCCTTTGTGGCGGTGGACACGGTGGACGCCGGCAAGGGAGAACTAGTGGTGGTAACCGAGGGCAGTTCGGCCAGGCAGACGGGCTTCACCGAGGGTCTGCCGGTTGATGCGGTCATAATCGCGGTGGTGGACACCCTTGAGACCGGTGGCAAGGTCAGCTTCTCCAAGGCTTAGGATTGCATGGAAACGCCACAGCGCCTGGTCAGTGTTGGCATCGATGTAGGTACCACTACAACCCAGCTGGTCTTCAGCGAGCTTGCGCTGGTGGCCATAGCCCGGGCCGGGCAGATTCCACGGCTGGACATTGCCGACCGGACTATACTCCATGAGAGCGAAATTGTCTTTACACCTTTCTCCGATGGCGAGACCATAGACAGCGAGGCCCTTGCTGCCATTCTGCGGGCTGAATACCAGAAGGCGGGCATCTCCCCTGCTCAGGTTGAGACCGGCGCTGTCATCATCACAGGTGAGACAGCCCGGAAGAAGAACGCCCAGGCGGTGCTTGCGGCAGTTGCGGGGCTGGCAGGGGATTTTGTGGTCACCGTGGCCGGTCCCAATGTGGAAGGCATGATAGCAGGCCGCGGCTCTGGCACGGCGGCGTATTCACGCCAGCATTTCTGCACAGCGGTGAATCTGGATATAGGAGGGGGCAGCGCCAACGCAGCAGTTTTCAGGGCCGGCCAGCTGATCTCGTCGTCGGCCATGAACTTCGGAGGCCGGGTGATGGAACTGGACGGTCCGGTACTGCGCTCCGTGACAGGCGCGGGGCAGGCCATACTGGATGCCGCTGGCCTGCATCTGGTACCGGGGGACAGGCCGACCCTGGCCCAGCTCCGCAAGGCCTGCGACATCATGGCAGGCCTGACGGTGCAGCTTCTGGAGGGACGGACCTCAGCCCTGGCCGACAAACTGTACCAGTGCCCTCCCCTGTCTGCGGGACTCAAGCCGAAACAGGTGCTGTTCTCCGGGGGCATAGGCTACTACTATTACGAGCCTGCACGGCTTGACTGTGTACAGGATGTATCGATCCATGGGGATGTGGGGCCCTTGCTGGCCCGCAGCCTCCTTGAAGAGCCCACTCTGGCGGCGTATTCAGTGATCCGGCCCCAGGAGACCAGGCGGGCCACGGTACTGGGTGCCAGCGCCCAGAGCCTGACCCTGTCAGGCTCCACGATATGGGCCGACCCAGCCATTCTGCCGCTCAGGAATCTGCCGGTGGTGCGGCCGGCTGACAGTTCCGCCATTGCCCAGGCGGTGCGGCGCTGGGACCTGGATCCGGGTGCCGACCAGTATGCGGTTGCCCTGGATGTGGAGGGCGGCATGGACTACACCCAGCTTGAGGGCCACGCGTCCCAGGTGGCCGATTTTGCCAGGAGCCTGCCTGAGGGCAAGCCGGTCGTGGTCATCACCAGGCGGGATTACGCCCAGGCCCTGGGACTGGCCATCAAGGGCAGGGAACCAGGACGCCCTTTGCTGGTGATAGACCAGGTTGGCCTTGAAGAAGGGGATTATATCGATATCGGGTCTCCGTTGATGGACGGGCGGGTGGTTCCGCTGGTTGTGAAGACCCTCATCTTCTACCACTGAGGCGGTTGAGTTCATGTTGTTGACTACGAAGCTGTTCGGCAAGACCTGGGAATTTCCCGACCTCCGGGTCCTCATGGGCAAGGCCAATGCCGAGAAGTCCGGGGATCGCCTGGCCGGCCTGGCCGCGGCTGGTGCCGAAGAGCGGGCGGCGGCCCGGCTGGTCCTGGCGGAACTGCCCCTGAAGGAACTGCGTGACTGCCCTGCGGTGCCCTACGAACAGGACGAGGTGACCAGGGTCATCATCGATGGGCTGAACGAGTCGGCCTATGCAGAAATTGCCGGCTGGACGGTGGGACAGCTCCGGGAGTGGCTGCTGGCCGACACCACCAGCGCAGGCGAGATAGCCAGGCTGTCCAACGGCCTGAGTGCCGAGATGATAGCCGCGGTGACCAAGATCATGTCCAACCTGGATCTGGTCTACGCGGCCAGCAGGATACGGGTGGTGCGCCATGGGGTAAACACCATCGGCCTGCCTGGCACCCTGTCCAACCGCCTGCAGCCAAACCACCCCACGGACTCACCCGAGGGGATACGGGCCAGCCTCTACGAAGGCCTGTCCTATGGTTGCGGTGATGCGGTGATAGGCATAAACCCCGCGGACGACAGCTACGCATCGGTGGCCAGGCTCCTGGACATGTCATACGGAGTGGTACGGGACTGGGGCATTCCCACCCAGACCTGTGTCCTTGCCCACGTAACCACCCAGATGCGCTGCCTGCAGTCAGGCTCGCCGGTGGGTCTGGTCTTCCAGTCCATCTGCGGCTCCCAGAAAGGCAACGAGTCCTTCGGCATCTCCGTGGGCATGCTGGACGAGGCCTACGCCCTGGCCAGGAAGTACTGCTATCCGGCAGGGCCGAATTACCTGTACTTCGAGACCGGCCAGGGCTCGGCCTTGTCGGCGGATGCCCACAACGGCTGGGACCAGCTAACCCTGGAGGCCCGCAACTACGGCCTGGCCCGGCGCTATGCGCCCTTCATGGTAAACACCGTGGTTGGCTTCATAGGCCCCGAATACCTGTACGATACCGAACAGATACACCGGGCCGGCCTGGAAGACCACTTCATGGGCAAGCTGTCGGGGCTGTCCATGGGCTGCGATGTCTGCTACACCAACCACGCCCACACCGACCAGGATTCCTCGGAGAACCTGGCTGTGCTGCTTACGGCTGCGGGCTGCAACTTCTTCATGGGGGTGCCCATGGCCGACGATTCGATGCTGTCATACCAGTCCACTTCCTTCCACGACACCGCCACCCTGCGCGGTCTCTTCAGGCTCCGTCCGGCCCCCGAGTTCGAGGCCTGGCTGGAATCCATCGGCCTCATGCACGACGGCCGCCTGACCGACAAGGCCGGCGACCCGAGCTTCTTCCTGTCGAGGTGAGGTCATGATAAACACGGAAATACTGGATGCCATAATAGAAACGGTGGTGAAGGAACTGGACGCTCTGGATCAATCGCCGGCTACCAGCCTGCCTTTGCCGGCCCCAGCGCCAGCAAAGGTTCCGGTTGCCCCGGCTACCCTTTCAGCTCCGGCCGCACTTTCATCGCCGGTTGCACCGCCCAGGCAGGCTGGTATTGCCAGGCCAGTGGATGGCGATGGCCTGGCGGCTCTGATGGAGTCGACCACGGCGCGCATCGGGGTGGGCCGGGCTGGTCCGCGGCCGCCTACGGGTCAGCTCCTGGCCTTCCAGGCTGATCTGGCGGTTACCAAGGACGCGCTGACCCGGGTAGTGGACCCCGGCCTGCTGGACGAACTAGGCCTGTTTACGGTGCGCACCAGAGTCGAGGGCGGTACCGAGGAGTACCTGCGCAGGCCTGACCTAGGCAGGCGGCTTTCGGAGGCTGCGATGACCGAGATAGCCGGGCGCTGCACGAAGAACCCGGATGTGCAGCTCTGCGTGGGCGACGGACTGAGCGCCCAGGCCATAGAAGCCAACCTGCGCAGGATCTTTCCGGTGATAAAGTCCGGCTGTGCCACCGCAGGGCTGTCCTTCGGCACGCCCTTCTTCATCGAGCGCTGCAGGGTCGGGGTGATGAACGACATAGGCGAGGTACTAGCTCCCAGGGTGCTGATACTCCTGATAGGCGAGCGGCCTGGCCTTGGCCGGGCTGACGCGATGAGCGCTTACATGGGCTACCGGCCCCATTCGGGCCTGTCTGACGCCGACCGTGATGTGGTGTGCAACATCTACGACGGTGGCGGCGTGAACCCCCTGGAGGCAGGTGCCTATGTGCTGCGCCTGGCCCAGCGGATGATCCAGGCCGGGGCCTCGGGCGTCAAGCTGAAGCTGATGGAGGAGCCTGCCTGATGGCCATCCTTGACGCCCTCCCTGCCAGGACCCTGGCAGCCCGCATCATACCCAGGGTATCGGCCAATTATGCTGCCACCCTGGGCCTGGCTCCCGACCTGACCAGCCTGGGC
>JAVEXH010000255.1:0-4928 GCA_034004175.1 Spirochaetia bacterium | reverse complement strand
GCAGGGACATCAGTTTCAGACGGAAGTTTGTGGAATTATGGTGGGCACTGCAACTTGAGAGGCGCTTCTCCAAGCAGGAAATCCTTGAAATGTATATGAACCGGATGATCATGGGGCCCGGTGTATACGGCGTGGAAGCAGCGAGCAAGTACTTCTTCGGCAAGTCAGCCCGGAACATCACTGTTGCCGAGTCGGCCATCCTCGTAATCCAGCTTTCCAGCCCCACCCGCTACAATCCGATACGGAATCCGAACATAGCCAGAGAGCGTTCCCATGAGGTCCTGAACCAGATGGTTGAACTGGGCTATGTCACCAGGGAGGAAGCCGATGATTCGTTTGCCCTCTACTGGGACAACTACGATTACACCAGAGTAGCCAATTCTGCCTTCTTCTCAAGGGACGACAAAGCGCCCTGGTTCAGCGAATATGTCCGTCGTGAACTTGAAGGCATGCTGTACGGCTCCACCGATCTGTACAAGGACGGTTTGACAGTACACACAACCTTGAACCTGGACTACCAGGCAAGTGCCGACAAATACATGTCCCGATACCTGCAACAGGTGAACACAGAATACACCAAGGCCAGCTCGACCCGGCTCCGTGAGGCAGAACGACTGTATGCACCCATGTCGGAGATGCTGGGGCTGATGTTCAACCTGGAAGGCATGTTCTTCCAGGAAACCAGGGTCCAGGCCAGATCCATCGATTACTACAACAAGGATCTCAACGCCACTGTGGATGCCATGGCCCTGATGTTCGGGCTTGAATCCCTCAAAGGCATTACCAATGCCAGCTATGGTGCAACAAAGCTCACGGTTGAGCGCAATACCGTAGAGGGGACACTGATCTCCCTGGACAACGAAAAAGGCTATATCCTCGCACTTGTAGGAGGATCCAAATTCGACCAGTCCAACCAGTTGATCCGTGCAACCCAGGCGCGGCTGATGCCAGGCTCATCTTTCAAGCCACTATATTATTCCGCAGCCATAGACAGCAGGCAGTTCACACCAGGAACCCTGATCTACGACGCACCGGTCATCTTCTACAATGAAGATGGAACGCCATATATTCCACTCAATTTCCTTGGTGAATGGAAGGGACAGGTCCTCGTCTGGAAGGCCTTGGCCACCTCCATGAACGTACCATCCGTAAAAGTACTCGATGCAATTGGTTTCGATGCGGCCATAAACCGCGCGGCTGCCCTGCTGAATGTCACCGGAGTCGAAAACATACGGGCAACTTTCCCACGGCTGTATCCTCTGGCACTTGGTATCATTGGCACCACTCCCCTGAGCATGGCCAGGGCTTTCTCGGTATTCGCCAACCAGGGTCGTGAGATCACACCCATAGCAATTCGCAGCATAGAAGACAGGAACGGACGTCCGATCCTGGAGCCGGAGAAGGATCTCCGCGCTGAACAGCAGCGCAAGGGCTCAGGCATCCAGGTCATTTCCCCACAGAATGCCTATGTCATGACAGACATGCTCAAGCGGGTGGTCACCGATGGGACGTTGCGATACCAGACCAATTTCGGGTCGGTTTTTACCTATCAGGATGAAGAGGGCAAGCGCTTTACCATTCCTTCCGCCGGCAAGACGGGTACTACCCAGAACTGGGCCGATGCCTGGACAGTAGGCTTTACTCCCTATGTGACAACCGCCATCTGGTTCGGCTTTGACCGGCCGGGCAATTCACTCGGTGTCAATCAGTCCGGTGCGGTCATTGCCGGAAATGCCTGGGCCAATTACATGGCCGAAATACACAAGGGCTTGCCATACAAGGATTTCGTGCGGCCACAGTCCGGGATACTTGATGTTACAGTCTGTTCGGTCTCAGGCCTTCTTCCTACAGAGAATTGTGACGAAGGAACCATTACCCTGACCTATTACGAGGGCACACAACCGAAGCAGTACTGCGATCTTCACCAGTTCAAATCGGAACAGGCAGAAAGCACCATACGGCGCTTGTCAGAACAACGTGATGTACTGGGCGGTGGGCGTGTCGATGCCACGCTGGATGTTGACATTCCGGACCTCGATACTCTGCTGCGCAGGCTGGAATCCTCGATGCAGAACCGGGCTCCACAGCCAGAGCCCGGTATTTCCGAGTCAGGAAGCATCTATTTCCCACAGGATACCCAGACACCGTTGATTGTCATTCCTCCACTTCCTGAGCCCGAGAATGATGAAGACGCTGTGGAACTTCTTGATTAACAGCCGCAGTAGAGATACCATTTCATACAGGTAGCCTCCTGGCACAGGGTTGGCAGAAAACCTGCAACCTCATCCATTCCAGCGGAGTACGTGGTGCAAGTTGAAATCAAATCCATCCGCGTCAAAAGGCGGATACGGAAAGACCTCGGAGATGTAGAAGGCCTTGCCGAAAGCCTCAGCCGGTTTGGTCAGTTGCATCCCATAGTGCTTACACGGAAAAAAGTCCTGGTGTCGGGGCGGCGCAGACTTGAAGCCGCACGGATACTCGGCTGGACGACCATCGATGCCATCACCATAGCCTCCCGTGACTCGGCCCAGCTTCTGGAACTGGAACTGGATGAAAACGTCCAACGCTATCAATTGACCCGTGACGAAGTAGAAGATGCCCTGGCCCGGCTTGAACGGCTCAGGCACCCCGGATTTCTGCGCAGGATATGGCGGGCCATCGTCCGCACCTGGCGGAAATTGTTCAACCTTGACGAGCATTAGGTCAAAAGGAGCTTGCATGCCCAGAACCTACAGGAACGTGGCTCTGATAATGATCATTTTCGTGGCGACCCTTTCAGCCCAGTCCAGACAAGGCATAGTCAGGATAACGCCGTTCACCGGTTCGGACATTCCGGCCAGTGAACTGGCCACACTCGAGCGGCTGGTGGCCTCCCATGTCGCAGAACTTCGCCTTTTCCGGGTCATAGATGACACCGGCCGTGAAATGGCACTGGGTGAAACCGAAACGGCCCTCAGCCTTGGCTACCAGCCAAACACCTCCATGCCCCTGGCTGCCGATTTCATCCTCAGCGGCCATCTCGGCCGGATAGGCGACCTGTATGTTTTTACCCTTGAAAACACCCGTGTATCCAGCGGTGAAAAGATCTCCGTCTCCGAAACCAGTACGTCACTCAACGATACCGTTCTGCATGCCCGCTCGCTTACGCGCAACCTGTTCGGAAAACCCGATGACCAGCCTTCATCCCAGCCTGGCGCCCAGATTCCTGAAACGTATGCCAGCAAACCTGGCCTGCCGTCTTCACTTCCGGCAACAGCCTCAGAACCGGCAGCAGTACTTCGGACCGGGCAGGCTGAACAAGCAGGGACAAGCATCGATCCAGCACCGGCCAGTGCCAAGCCGGACGACGGGGCCTTTGTCAAGGCTCCAACCCTGTCCCAGGTGGCTGGCACCTGGCGGGGCGACCGAGGACTTGAAACGGTACGACTTTTCCCCAACGGCTCGGGTATGGCCGTACTCAGTGGTGGCGGTACCATGAGGCTCAGAGTACTGGTGGATGGAGATTCTGTTGTAATTGCCCAGGATCAGGCCAATGATGCAGCCATGTACCGGAGTGCCAACATCACTTTCGACATAGCCAGAAAAATTGCCAGTCAGGCCAGACCCATGAAATGGATCTTCAACCTGTGGTCAGATGGACAAAAACTGGAAGGCATGAAGGAATCAATACTTGTCTCAGGTACCAGCACTGCGATAACCGTAAATAATGATTATGTACGTGAAGCTTCCTGGACACGTATTTCCCGCTGAGACCGTAGGATACGCTCAGTACGGTAGCCTTGGTTCCTATGGTGGCCGAAAAGCCTGCGGGCAAGACCGGCAAGCACGATACACAGCCAGAGATACAATGAGGCAGCCCTGATACCGGGCTCCGTCAGGGACTTGGCTGGATCGTAGAGCACCCGGTCTCCAGTGAATACCGGGGATTCTTTGGTACCTGGCAGTACCAACCTGACAACGATTTCATCGTTGGCTATGAACCCAAGGGATCGCCCTTGCACGGCGATGAGTTCGGCGTCGCTGCGAAGAGCATTCCACTCCAGGGAATATTCCATATTCAGCTTTTCGAGCTGATCGATATTCGTGAGCATGGCCGAGGCTGCTTGTCGGGCCTGAGCCGTTGCCTTGAGTCCGGCAGGGCCGTACACCCCCGCAAGGATGCAATATACCGCCACGGCGAACCAGGAAGCGGTGAGAATGATATTCTTCATCGCCTAGATTAACGGTATATGACACTGGATTCTTGATTGCTGAAAAATTCGTGATTGTTGACAAGTATGCAAAGCACGATTAGAGTTACCGAACCGGACTTTTCAAATTCCTTTGTCCGGTTCGGGTTTTTTTCTCGGTCCATGTTGCCGATACTTATACGAGAACCATCCCGTCGACGGAGTGCGCGAGCCATGCAGAACAAGAACCCGCAAGGGAATTTTGATCCAATCCCTGATTCCGACCAGGAATTGGAGAAATACGGTGTCTGGGTAAAGGCCGAACCCCAGGACGTAGTAGAAGAACCGGAGACGGAACACCAACCTCTCGTAGCCGAAGGCAAATCCTCATTCGAACCCCTGGAAGGGCTGTCTGACGAAGTTGAAGAACTGGAAGAAATGCAGTCTTTCGATGCGGCTGGAAGCGAAACGGCGGAATCCATCGATCTTTCAGACTTCGGATTGGATGAACCAGGATCCAAAACAGAGGATGAGCAGAGTTTTGAAGAAATCGGCATGGATCTTGATCTCGACGATGATCTTTCAACCGATATCACCTCCGATGATGATATGAACTTCGATTTCGATGCAACTGAAGATTCAGGTTCCGGTATGGATTTTGGCTTCGATGCAGAAAAATCTGAAAGTTCTGAAGAGTTGCTGCCGGAAATAGAAATGGAAAGTGTCAAAATAGACGATGATTCCCCACTTCCTTCCTTT
>JAVEXH010000254.1:0-4932 GCA_034004175.1 Spirochaetia bacterium | reverse complement strand
GATCTGTTACAACGCTTCCAGAAACTGGTAGCTGAATATATTCCTGACTGGCAATCGGACGATCTGATCGGAACCGATGCCGAAAAACACACTATGCTCCGGGCGTTGTTTTCACAAGAAACGGTAACGTCGAACCAAGTAAAACAAAAAGTTGAGCAGGATATACCCCTTCAGGGCTTTACCTTTCCAGGCTTGTTTACTGGTACCAATTCGACGCTTTCCCTGGTCAGGGAACTACGCAGGGAAATCCGCACAGCAGGCGAGATTCGGCTTATTATATCCTTCATCCGCTGGACTGGGTTAAAGCTGCTATTACCAGACCTTGAAGCTGCTGCACAGCGCGGTATATCTATCCAGGTGCTTACGACAGTGTACCTTGGGGCTACAGAACTGCGCTGCATAGAGGAACTTCATCGCATAGGTGCAGAGGTACGGATTTCATATAATACCTTTCGGGGCCGCCTTCATGCGAAGGCTTGGATTTTTGATAGGGACAATGGATTTTATCCTCACGGTTCCTGTGATGGTCAACTGGGTACAGCTTATGTCGGATCCAGCAATATCAGCCGTGACGCTTTACAGGATGGGGCAGAATGGAATATCAGAATAACCCAGCGGGAAGTTCCAGGTATATTCTCCGAACTATCCCAGAGCTTCAAGGCATTATGGGATGATCCGGAATTCGAGCTGTATAACAAGGACAGCAGAGAGAGGGTCAAACAAGCCTTGATGGCCGCACCCTATCTGAGGGATTCGCTCCGTCTTTCCGACCTGCCAACAGAACTACGCCGACAAGTACTGGACTATTATTCGACCAAAGCTACAAAGAGAACAGAACCAACCGGTGGAGAAGTAGCTGAAACTCCGATCATGCTGAAGCCTTTCCCCTTTCAACTTGAGGTACTCGAGCGACTTGAAGCCGAACGGCAGATACACAAACGTTTCCGCAACCTGCTCGTAATTCCCACCGGGGCCGGCAAGACCATGATCGCGGCCTTTGATTATAAGCGCATCTATGAATCTGAAAAACGCTCGCCCCGCTTGCTCTATATTGCCCACAGGGAAGAGATACTAAACCAAGCCCGTCGAGCATTCAGGGATGCTCTGGGTACTTATGGTGACTTTGGTGAAATTTGGAAAGCTGATCGTGAACCTGTACACTGGAACCATGTATTTGCCAGTGTACAGACGATAAACCGCCGCACTTCCGAAATGCGTGATCGCTGGCCCAATCTTGACTGGTTCGAATACATAGTCGTTGATGAAGCCCACCGTGGAGCCGCAGATTCATACCGCTTTATCCTGGAAGAGATGAAACCCCGCTGGCTTTTAGGGTTAACCGCTACACCAGAACGTATGGATGGCTCAGATATCACCTGTGACTTCCACCAACGTTTTGCTGCCGAAATGCGCCTTGCAGAAGGAATCAGAAAAGGACTACTGGCACCGTTCCAGTATTTTGGCATTGGTGAGGATGCACCGGATCTCAGTTCTGTCCGCTGGACAGGCCGCTATGTTCTCAACGATCTTGAGCGTAAACTGGTAAATGAACCCTATGCTGTATCAGTACTCAATGCTTTGAAACGTATCGTCAGCGATGTATCAAAAATTCGGACCATTGGATTCTGTGTCAGCATAACCCATGCAGAGTTCATGGCAGAACAATTTAATCGATGGGGACTGGCTGCCCGTGCTATAACGTCCTGCAATGATGACAATGAACGTTCACAAGCGATTTCGCAACTTACAGATGGAGATCTCAACTTTCTATTTACTGTCGATCTATTCAACGAAGGCATTGATATTCCCGCGATGGATACGGTGCTCTTCCTGAGGCCAACAGAGAGTCTGACAGTCTTTTTACAGCAACTCGGCCGGGGCCTCCGAAATTATCCCGGGAAGGATATGCTTACCGTCATAGACATGGTAGGCAATGCTCATAAAGATTACGACTTTACCCATAAGTTCCGGGCTATGCTTGGTGTGCCGGCGACCCAGGTGCGGAAAGAGATAGAAACGGGCTTTCCTTCCCTGCCCTTTGACTGTGCCATTACTCTGGATGAAACATCCCAGAGACGGATTCTTCAGCATATCGAAGCCCAGATCCCCAAGAACCGGCAGCGCCTTCTGCAACTGATAGCCCAGTATGACAAGGTTGATCTCAACCAATTTCTGCATGACAGCGAGTTTGACCCGGAATTCATTCTGGGAAGGCTCGGACTCTGGTATCAGATACAAGCGATGCTCAAAGACAGCAGGTATGTCCTTACCGATGCAGAGACCACCATCCGGAATTTTGTGCATGATGTAGTCCTCATGTGCGACAGCATGCAAACCTGCAGGCGGTGGAAGGCTGCTCTGCATGAAGCACGACACCCTGCAGCAAAGCAGGCAGTACTCTCCGAGGATCGGCTTTGGTTATGTTTCGAGATGCTGGGCAACAAGAAAGGAACTTCAAGTCAGTGGAGTAGCCCAGAAGAACTTTGGTCCTGGCTTGTGTCTTCAGAAGAGCGCATGGGAGAACTACTATTTTGGCTGGAATTCCAGGAAGACCGCATAGAAAACATCGAAGAGTCCCTTGCGCGGAAAACATTACCCGGAGCATCCATATTTCAGCGCTTTGCATCCTATACCTGGCCTGGAATCAAGTGGGCCTTGGGCCAATCCGACTGGGACAGAAATCCGGTGGAACAAGGCGGTGTCAATCAGATTAAAGACCAGCATGGCAAAGTGATCCTGCGTTACCTGATGGTCACGGTGCACAAGCTTGAAAACCAGTTCAGTTCGGAAACCATGTACAACGACTGGGCCTTGAGCCCCACTCTCTTCCAGTGGGATTCGCCGAACAGCTGGACCTCCCGCAAGGGCCAAGGTCAGATCTTCCTGCAGCAGATCAGCGAGAACATTCCGCTGTACCTCTTTGTGCGGGAAACAAAAACCGACGAGTTCAGGCGTTCCCGGCCCTTCAAGTTCCTTGGCCCTGTCCGCATCGTCCCAGGCAGTCTGAAAGGCGAATATCCCTACAGCCTGCAACTGGAACTTGAGAAAGCCATGCCGATGGGTGAATTCAGGAAACTGTGCATGCCCATTGCAGGTTGACATTGGTTTTGGTACAAGCAATCAGGAATTGACAGGAGTCAAAGGAAAGCTCGAATATCTCCATGTCGAGGGACTGTCCCTAAGCTAGCTTCAATCAGCCTTCAGACCAAGCTCCGAAAGGATTACAGCCCGGGAAAGCCCAGTATATTTGATGATCTTTTCTATGGTCAGTCCATCAGCATGCATCAAGCGGGCTGTCTCCAGCTTGCCTTCAATCTTGCCTTCAAGCTTGCCTTCGGACTTGTACTTGATTTCCATTCTCTCTGCCAAGGCACTCAACATGGATCCCGCCTCCTTTACCGTCCGGAGCTTCTGGATTGACTCCGGTTCAGGCCCGTCTTTGAACAGTTTGCCCATCCATTCCAGCAAGTCCCGTATATTCAATATATCCTCATCCTTGGTGAAGTCAATCACCTTGGCAATGGCTCGAGCAAGGCCGGCTTCATTCTTCTGGCGTTCCAGAAGGATCACAGCGGCCACGAGATTATGCAGCCGATCCAGAGTTGCCTCTGGTATATCTTTCTCGATCAACGGAAAATATTCGAAGCTGGGGATGTATCGATCCGGCAGGTTTTTTGCTATCAGACAACTCATGTTCGAAGGCAGGGTCCAGTCATCTTCACCATTGTACAGAATGATGGGAATGACATTGGGCAGCAAGTCCGCGGTGGAATTACGCCATACCTGGTCATATAGCATAAGGATATACAAGAAGCTGCGAAGCAGTATGGTCTTGTCCGGAGTAGACTGGTTCTCCAGCAGGATATACACAAACCATTCCCTCCCGGGCCGGGAGACTCGATAGATCAGATCCGCATGACGATCCTTGAGCCCTGAGGCCACGAACGAGGCTGGAACGAGTACCAGATCTTCCGGACGCAAGCCCTTCACAAAATCCTCACCCACGAAGGAGACAAGCAATTGGTGGAAGATATTCCTGTTGCTGAAGAGGTATTTGTAGGCATTGTCGTGGCGGGCACGCTTCGGCTTGGTTTTTGGGCTGGAAGCCCCCGCTGAAAGGTGACTACCCGATTTTCTGGGTGGTTGCATAACGGGTATACGCTCTGGGGATCACTGACGCATGCGCTTGCTGACAGAATTGGATGAAATGGCTGAGAAACTCAACATCAGTAGGCAAGCAGTAATCAAATCCTTTTTGCGGCAGGCACTGGACCAGCATCGGCTGGCTCGTTCCTGAGAACCTCCTAGGCACTGGCCACTGATTCCTGCCTTCCACCTTCCGCTACGAAAACAGTTTCCGGGGAGCCGCAGGATCGCCGAGCCGCGGGCCGTACCCGGACCGCAGCGCGACGGTAGTCGCGGCGAGGAAGCCTGCGGCAGGTCGCGACACGCGGCGCGTCTCTCACAAGCGCCTGCTCCTCCTGCACCTGGCAACCCCTGAACCTGCTTTGGGAAAGCCCTGCCACTTTTTGAAGTGTCCTTGTGCATGCGCCGCTGATCCTGCTGCCGTACTATTACTGTACAGCTTGATCGCCGTTGCAATAGGATGGATACTTGCAGCAGGCTTCCATCAAGAAGACCGGGTATCAGAGGGGTTTCAATGCCAGCCATTGCCATGTTTATCGTGGCCTGGATAGAGATACACAGCGACGAGTTGCTGGCTGACTGGAACCTGGCGGTTGCAGGTGAGAAGCCCTTCCCCATACGAGGCCTCGAATGAGAATCCGCGACGTAAAACCCGAAGCCGGCTGGCTGCTCAGGATTGTGACCGAGGATGGCCGGACAGGAACATTTGATGTAAAGCCGTATCTGGATCTGCCGGTCTTTCAGCCCCTCAAGGATGAAAGTGAATTCTCGGCTGTCCACTCCGGT
>JAVEXH010000253.1:0-4940 GCA_034004175.1 Spirochaetia bacterium | reverse complement strand
GTAGCCCTGGAAGCAGCCTGCGCCATCACCCTGGCTGACCTCAGCCTCATCGCGAGAACCTACGATTCGGGAACAGTACTCAATTCAGGAACAGACTCAGGAACAAAAATGGAGGACCATGTATGACCCTGGAAAACATCAGGCAGGATATCGACCGCATAGACGCCCGCATTCTGGCCTTGCTGGCCGAGCGCATGGAAAAAGGACTGCTGTCAAAGCAGTTCAAGACGGCCACCCTGGACACTGCACGCGAAGAGGTGGTGATGAACGGCGTAAAGGCCCGCTCATCCTGCCTGGCAGGCCCGGACTTCACCGAAAGCCTGTACCGTCTGATCCTTGCGGAAAGTAAAGCCGTGCAGGACAAAGGACTCCAGACCATAGGATTCCAGGGCGTGCATGGGGCCTACAGCGATGTGGCAGCCAGAGCCTGGATGCCAGCCGGTGCGTCCATACCCTGCCACGACTTCTCCAAGGTCTTCGAAGGCGTGCAGGCAGGTTTCCTGGACTACGGCATAGTACCCGTGGAGAACACCCTGGGCGGCACGGTCGGCCAGGTGAGTTCGATTCTGGTCACCTCCAAGTTGCGCATACTCGGCGCGGTGGACATGCCGATTGACCACTGCCTGCTTACCATACCAGGCCAGGACCACCGGGAGATCCGCTATGCCTATTCCCACCAGCAGGCCCTCTCCCAGTGCCGCCGTTTCCTGGACCGCAACCGGCTGGAAGGCAGGGAGTGGTTTGATACCGCCGGGGCGGCCAAGATGCTGGCCGAGGAGAGGCCCGCGGGAGCGGCGGCTGTGGCTGGGCGCTATGCCGCTGAACTGTACGGTCTTGAGATCATCAAGGATGGCATCCAGGACGCACCGACCAACCGCACCAGGTTCTTCGTGTTAGCCAAGGATGACGGCAGCCTCAAGTCCGCTGCCCTTGCGCCTGAACTGGCCCAGAGCAGCGAGAAGTGCTCGGTGGTGTTCTTCACCAACGACAAGGCCGGGGCCCTGTTCAACACCCTGGAGATCTTTGCCAAGGCAGGCATCAATCTGACCCGCATAGAATCCGTGCCCTATGAACCCGGCGACTATGCCATCTTCCTGGACTTTGACGGTGCGGAGCAGGACGGGAAAGTGATGAAGGCCATTGAGTCGGCATCCAAGATTACCAGGGACTTCAGGCTGCTCGGCTGCTACCGGGAAAGGAAGCTGTAGGATGCGCATAGCAATACTGGGAGCGGGCCGCATGGGATCCTGGCTGGCCAGGATCCTGGCCAGGGATCATCACGTGATCATCGGGGACACCGACCCATCCAGGGCCAGGGGCCTGCCCATGATACCCTCATGGTCCGACAACGACGAACTGGCAGCCTTCATGCCCGAGATGCTGGTCAACTGTGTGCCCCTCGGCTCTACCGTGAATGTCTTCGGCACCGTGATGGACCACCTGCCCGAAACCTGCATGCTGTCGGACATAGCCTCGGTGAAAACCGGCCTGGCCGAGTATTATGCCGGCACGGGCAGACCCTTCGTGTCCACCCATCCCATGTTTGGCCCGTCATACGCCGACGAAACCAACCTGAAACAGCAGAACGCGGTCATCATCAAGGAGTCATGCGAGGCAGGGAAGGCGTTCTTCTCCAAGCTGTACACCGACCTTGGCATACGCATCTTCGAGGAGAGCTTCGAGGAACACGACAGGACAGTGGCCTACTCCCTGGCAACACCCTTCACCTCGACCATGGTGTTCGCGGCCTGCATGAAAGACCTCGACGCTCCGGGCACCAACTTCCGCAAGCACCTGGAGATAGCCAGAGGCCTGCTGGCCGAGGACGACACCCTGCTGGCGGAGATACTCTTCAACCCCTACACCGTACGGCAGATAGAACTCATCAATTCCCAGTTGTCGTACCTGACCCACATCATAAAGGACAGGGACCGGGACGAGATGGACAAGTTCCTGGGGAAATTGAGGACGAATATTGGGATGGGAAAAAGCCAGAGCGGCAAGGCTGGTGTTCATAGCGACACGTTGTAGCCGAGGCTTTTCATTGTAGCAAAGGTTTTAAAGGATCATTCTCTACAGCTTTTTATAAATCCTGTTGTAGAGGATGATCCTTTTCTGTACCTGATGTCCACCGGAAAACAATCAAATGTCCGGAATGACAGCCCCGGTCTGGATGCAGGGCTATATCTTCAGGAACTCAATTTTTGACCAGTCTATCTTGCCGTCCGCATCAACGAGGGCTGCGTCTGCATGAACGTATTCAACCTGTCCGATGAACATTTCATGCGAGCCCGTGACCACTGAGCCGGTTACGGTACATTCTATGGAAACAGGACAGTCAAGCAGGATTGGAGCGTTCACCTTGATTCCCTCCCCGGTGCGGACCCCGAACGCGGTCAGCTTGTCTTCGTCACGCCCGGAGTGCGAGCCAAGGTAATTCCAGGCAGCCTTCATCGATGACGGCACCAGATTGGCTACAAAGACGCCAGTCTCCTTTATAAGCCCATACGAATACCTCGACGGCACTATGCCCACCATCACCATTGGCGGATCAAAACTACAGTTGCAGGCATAGACAACAGCAAGCGCATTGTCCCTGCCGTCTTTACCACGACACGAGACCAGAACCGGTGTTCGTGGATTGAGTGATGAGCGGAAGGCCCCTGGTTTCTTTTCGTCCATATCAGTGCTCCATTTCTTTTTCCATAGAGTCGGTTCAGGACAAGGATCCCTGCCAGAAAGTCCTGCCGTAGCGCTGTATCACGTGTGCCCGGCCGGTCCGGGTCAGAGCCTGCAGCACAGCATCGGCATCCTGTACGCCCCTGAGGTCCAGCGCACGGCGCAGTTCCTCATCACTCATAGGATGCCGGGCCAGGGTTCTGGCGGCTGCCTCGAAGGGATCGGTATCGGCACCCAGACTGAAATCGCCATAGGCCTCGTCGGGATGCACGACCTTGGTCACCCTGCCCAGTATGGCCATCGCCCGGAGCAGGCCTTCGGCGTCGGTCGGGAGTACCCACTGCTCCGTTGGCGGCCGTGTAGGCAGTACAAGATGAAGCTCGTCGGGAGCTATGCCTTGCACAACCGCGGCAAGCTGTTCCAGGGATGACTCATCGTCGTTGAGACCGGCGACAAGCATGGTCTCAAGCCACAGCTTGCCCCGATATTCCTGCCTGAAGGCAACGAGGCCTTCGATGTGCCTCTGAAAGGTATACTGATGATGGGGACGATTGATTTTCAGGTATGTCAACTCGTTTCCTGCATCGAGGGTTGGCATGACGGCATCGGCCACGGCCAGATCTGCCCGCACCTCCGGGAGGCTCAAGGTAGAACCGTTGGTGATCACCGCAACAGGAAGCCTGGTCATGGCCTTGATCCCGCGCAGCATGATTCCAAGATCGCTGTTGAGCGTAGGCTCGCCTGAGCCTACGAAGGTGACCCAGTCTACGCCATCAGCCAGCTTGTCCAGGGTTTTCCGCAACTCGTCGAGCAGGACCTCAGGCTGGAAGAACCGCTGACGCTCAGCCATGAGGTGATGAGTGGATCCGAGTTGGCAGTACACACAGTTCCAGTTGCAGGCTTTGTCACTGCCAGGGCGGGCCGTAGGGTCCACGCCAAGCGATCTTCCGAGTCTACGAGATGGCACTGGTCCGAAAATATACTTCATCTTCCCTCCAAGCCTCCCCGTCAGCTTGCCAAGGCCCGGCGTAAACGATCAATGGTCGCAGGCGTTGTCCCCGGCTTTCAGTTCCCCCTGCAGATACATCCTGGCAATTTCCTCGGGGTCAAGTGCGGGTGCACCTACTATCACCTGGATATTGCTACGGGCAAAGAGGTTCTGCGCCTGCTGCCCCATACCGCCCGAGATGATATGCGTCGCACCGCGCTCCGCGAGCCAGGCAGGATAGCTGCCGGGTTCATGGGGTGGTGGCACCACTTCTTCCCTGGCGACTATGGCTCCCGAGCCTTGATCGGCGTCGAGGAGGGCAAAGCGCTCGCAGTGACCGAAATGGGCCGAGAGTCTTCCGCCGGTAAGTGGTATCGCAATCTTCATGGTGCCTCCTGCTGATCGTTTTCCGCATCGCTATTAAATTATTGATAATTATAGGCATTTGCTCATTACCTGTC
The DNA here is from genome assembly GCA_034004175.1 of Spirochaetia bacterium. Taxonomy (GTDB): domain Bacteria; phylum Spirochaetota; class Spirochaetia; order Treponematales; family UBA12059; genus MIBM01. The sequence continues at coordinate 812 of JAVEXH010000253.1, read as the reverse complement.
AACATGATATATTTGGAGTATGACCGATATCATTCTGGAGAGCATCTCCGACGGAGTATTTACCGTCGATGAACAGTGGCACGTTACATCCTTCAACAAGGCTGCAGAAACCATCACCGGCATTCCCCGGTCGGAAGCCATCGGGAAGCTCTGCCACGAGGTGTTCAAATCCACTATGTGTGAATCCGGATGCCCGCTCCGCATGACCATGAAGACCAAAAAACCCGTAATAGATGCCAAGGGATACTGCATCAATCCGAGTGGAGAACGCATTCCCATCAGTGTATCCACCGCATTGCTCCAGGACAGCGAGGGGCACGTCATCGGGGGGGCCGAAACCTTCCGGGATCTGCGTGAACTGGAGGAACTGAAGCAGAAGCTGGGCCTTGCTCCGCTTGGCCTGGAATACTCCAGCCGGAGCCCCGCCATGAAGGCTGTAGTAGATCTTGTACCAACGATAGCCGCAAGCAAGGCAACAGTGCTTATAGAAGGCGAAACCGGCACAGGCAAAGAGGTGACAGCCAGGGCGATACACGCGAACAGCCCCCAGGCTAAAGGCCCCTTCGTCGCCGTAAACTGCGGAGCCCTGCCGGATGCACTGCTGGAATCAGAACTGTTCGGCTACAGGAAAGGCGCCTTCACCGGTGCCGACAAGGATAAACCTGGCCGGTTCCGGCAAGCTGACAAGGGAACCCTCTTCCTTGACGAGATAGGCGACATATCCCCAGCCATGCAGGTAAAGCTGCTGCGGGTACTCCAGGAAGGGGTGTACGAACCGCTGGGAGCCGTGGAGTCCGAAACGACAGAAGCGA
>JAVEXH010000252.1:0-5000 GCA_034004175.1 Spirochaetia bacterium | reverse complement strand
AGTAAATACAAGACTCAGAAAACACGCAAGCAAGGCACCATTCATCATGAGCATGTAAACCCTTCCGATTTGATTATATCCATTTTTGAGGATATCACAAATGATTCTACATCACCGTATCGAACTTGGGCAACACAGTCATACCTGCCAGTGTCTGTCATTACCCGCCGTAACACCGGATTTGCCAGACACCAAGGATTTACATCCGGCCATCCAGAAACTTGCCGGTCTCCTTGTGGTTGAACTCCGGGATGGTGGCATTGAACAGCTGCACAAGCTGTGCCCGGGACCAGGAACCTTGGCGTTTCATCTCAGCTATGCTGCTTTCGAAATTGTCCACTGCCGCAGCATCCCAGACAGCCTCGTTCCGGATGACTCCAATGGATGAAAAGCGTTCAAGATCCAATACCTCTGATTCGGTATAGAACTCTTCAAAATCCTTCTCACCGGTGGTATCGCTGCTGAAGAAATAGACCGGCCACTGCCTCTTTTCCTTGAGTTCGCTTACCCGGCTGCGGGCTTCCTCTTCACTGGCACACTGCACGGGTTCATAGCCTTGTCGGCGCAGGTAGCGTTCCGCGATCTGGCTGAAGGTGATCAGGTTTGCACTGGCGTCAAGCTTCGGGAAAAACAGGTCGCGGTTCTGTCCCAGCAGGCAGGACATAAGGCACAGCTCGCCTGACTCTTTGGGTGTCACAAAATAGCGGCGCACATCATTCGGGGCTGCCAGGGGCTGTTCCTTCTCCATGCGGCGGTTGAAGCCGTACAGGAGGCTTCCATCGGAAAAAGCCACATTGGCAAAACGGGCGGTGGACACCGGCAATTCCAGGCTGCGCCGCATCAGGAACATCTCCATGATGCGCTTGCTGGCGCCCATCATGTTCACCGGGTTGGCAGCCTTGTCGGTGGACACGCAGAAGTACTTGGATGCTCCCCTGGCCTTGGCCTGGCGCATGCTGTTGTCGGTGTTGAAGATGTTCACATCGATCATCCGCATCAGTGTGTAAGGGTCCTTCTCACTGCGCACATGCTTCAGGGCGGAGAGGTTGAGCACATAGTCGTAGCCAGGACCGGAAGCCATGAAGGCATCGAAGATGGGGCTGCCACAGTCTATGGCAAAGGTGGCAAACTCCCCGTCTATGTAGCCAAGGGAACTGCGGATGTCCCGCACCAGCTCCACCATGTTGTTCTCGGAAATATCCACCACATGCAGCAGCTTCGGCTTACGCCTGAATATCTCCCGCGTCACCGCCTGACCTATCGAGCCAGCTCCGCCTATTACCAGAAAGCGCGAACCGGCAACCAGTTCAGAGAGCTCTTTTTCATGGGAAAGTACATCAGCGGAAAACAATTCCGTGTTACGACCGATCAGGTCCAGGATCATGTCCATTTTAAAACCTTTCTGTAATTGGCTGATATTCCAGGGCAACTCAAAGATTCATGGCAATTGTTGCCAACTTGAGGATATAGGCTTCGTGAGCCTTCAGAAAAGCCTCGGTGGCAGGCTTGACCTTGGCCTGGACATGCCGCATATGCTCGGGATCAAGGGGACGCGCATACAAGTTCCTGAAGAGCTGACGGAACGAGCGGAGTTCATCAATCAAAAACAGCGCTTCGTTGTCAAGCAATGCGGGGCGAAGATCCCCAATGGAAAGTGTCATACGGCGAAGCAGTTCCTTGTGCCACCGATCCTGGGCTATTCCGTTTTCGAAGAACTTGGCAATACGGAGGCAATAGTTCTCGATTACTCCATAAATGTTATGGATCGTATAACCCAGAGCCGCCCAGTCCAGGGAATCATTGGCTCCTAATTGTATCCTCGCCAGGGCCCGGGAGTTTTCAACCACCAATCCATGAAGATCCAAGGCATCCGCCTCGAGTTCCGCAACCAGACGTTCAAAATCAGTTTTCCGGTGCTGCATACACAAGTATTCCTTCGTTTTCTATACTCTTTCTGATCCCTGGACGGGCCTCTTCGAGATCGATTATATCCACAGGAAAAGAAGAACTGGCCACCAGCCTCTCAAGCCTGGCTCGATCACCTCAGACTACTGCAAGATCAATATCGGAATCGATCCTGAAATCACGTCCGGGCAGGGCGGAACCGAAGAGGACAACCTTCCTCAGATCTGGATCCGCCTTTCCCATTTCCGCCCCTAGCCTCAGCGCTTCGGCGCGGGCCTCCCTTTGGAGCCTGGCTGCAAGGTCTGCTTCCACTTCGTTTTCACGGCGCATCCTGTCTATGAAAAGCCTCAGAGCCTGGACATCCTGACTTGCCATACAAAACCACCCTTGAAGTAGTATACCTTTTCAAGGCAAAAACCACAATAAACAGGCAGAGGCAGGACTGGTACAGCCAGCGAGGATCAAACAAGCCAGGTAAAAGTCCTCACAAGTAGACACCCCTTGGCAAACTACAAAAAAAGAGCTAAATTCAGTACCAAGGAGGTCTCCGGAATGGATGCAATATTGACAGATTTAACCGTGAGCATTTCGGTATTCAAGAAAAATCCTGCCAAAGTGCTCCGCGAAGCCGGAAATGAACCCGTTGCGGTACTAAGCCACAACAAAGCCGCATTCTACATTGTCGAACCAACGATCTATGAAGCCATGATGGAGGATGCCTGGGAACGGCACATCACACCGATTGTCCTTGAACGGCTGAGTCGACGGGATAGTGCCATTGAGGTCGATATTGACAATCTCTGAGGATCACCCCATTTCGTACCGCCTCAAATTCATTCCCGAAGCACTCGATGAATGGCGGGCACTGGATGGCTCGGTGCGAACCATACTGAAAAAACTGTTGGCCAAGCGTCTGGAAAATCCAGTGGTTCCTGGATCAGCCCTCCGGGGTGAACTGACTGGATGCTTCAAGATCAAGCTACGCCAACAGGGTGTCAGATTGGTTTATCAGGTTATCGAAGAAGAAGTTGTCGTTCTGGTGCTGGCTGTAGGAAAACGCGAGCGGGATGCTGCGTACCGTTCTGCTACCGGTCGCCGTAAGGTCTAAGTGTCGGACAGCCTCTATATCTGCTTTATAGTACCCTTTTGCCAATATAACCCGTAAAAAAAGCCGGACTCCCGATTCCCGGGGTCCGGCTTCTACCAAGCCTTGCTGTTTCTCAGCGTCTGGTGTAGTTGGCTTCCATCCAGTTCCGGTATTCACCGGAGCGCACGTGGTCGATCCAGGCGGGGTTGTCCAGGTACCAGCGCACGGTCTTGCGCAGGCCGGCCTCAAAGCTCACAGACTGCTTCCAGCCCAGTTCGCTTTTAAGCTTGCTGCAGTCTATGGCATAGCGGCGGTCGTGGCCGGGGCGGTCCTTCACGTAGCTTATCAAGGCGCGCAGGTCCGCTGCCTTCTTTCCCGCTTCTGAAGCCACAATCTCGATGAGCCTGTCCAGGAGCTTTATGTTCTCCCACTCATTCTCGCCGCCGATATTGTAGGTCTGGCCAAGGCGACCCTTCTGCATCACCGTCCAGACGGCGGCGTTGTGGTCCTCTACATACAGCCAGTCCCGGATGTTGCGGCCGTCGCCGTACACCGGCAGGCTCTTGCCTTCCAGCATGTTCAGGATCATCACCGGTACCAGTTTCTCGGGGAATTGGAAGGGGCCGTAGTTGTTGCTGCAGTTGGTCATGGTAACCGGCAGGCCGTAGGTGTGGTGGTAGGCCTGCACCAGGTGGTCGCTGCCTGCCTTGCTGGCCGAATACGGCGAGCGTGGGTCATAGGGCGTGGCCTCGGTAAAATACCCGGTATCCCCCAGGGAGCCGAAGACCTCGTCGGTGCTTACATGGTGGAAGAGCACATCGGGCTTGTCGATATCGTGGCCAAAGCGGCCCTTCCAGGCAGTGCGGGCCACATCCAGCAGGGTGTAGGTGCCCATCACATTGGTCTTGATGAAGGCCTCGGGGCCAAGGATGGAGCGGTCCACATGGCTCTCGGCGGCCAGGTGGGCCACCGCATCTATCTGGTAGTCCGCAAAGACCTTCTCAACCGCGGTGCGGTCGCAGATGTCGGCCTGGGCGAAGAAGTAGCGGGAACCGCCATGTTGCTTCTGCACCGCCGCCAGGCTCTCGGGGTTACCTGCGTAGGTCAGGGCATCAAGGTTGACAACCCGGCCGGAAAAGCCGGATCTGTCGCTGAACAGGTAGTGGATGAGATTGGAGCCGATGAAGCCGGCTCCGCCGCTTACCAGGATGGTCCTGAAATCTCTCACAGGCAGTCTCCTCTGAATGGTATTGTTTTATGTCTCTGCAACCAGAATCAGGTATCCAGGCTCGGCAGGGCTAGGTGCGGGGCTTTTCAAGGGCAGCCCGGATCTTTTCCATTGCTTCAGGATCATTCTTCACCGATTCCACAAACTGCTGCACAAAGGCAGCAAGCACAGCCATGAAGAACACGGCAAAGACCAGGATGATGGCCTTGGTAATAGCATCCTTGCGGAATGTATTGATGGACAACTGGGTCTTGAATACATGAGGGCCGCGAATGACAGGGATTGGAATGGCTCCTTCACTGAGATAATTCTTGATAAGCGTGTAATTCTCATGATTCTGTACCACCGTCAAACCGGTAGCCTCGTTTACCTTGTCTGTACTCAGCAAAGCCTCGAAGGCATTCACCTTGCTCCGGGCATACGGGAGGCTGTATTCAGACAGTTCCTTGTTGAGTGTTCTGACCAAAGCTACCAGGAAGCTGGAAATCTTTTCATCATCCCTGCCCTTGAAGATGATGGAACCAGTACCATCATCATAGGTGGCTTTGTACACTGACTGATCCTTGCTCTGTATGAACCGCCTGCGGACGGAAGACATAGCCTCCTCCTCCGGAACACCGGAATCAATCCTGGAACCGTCATCAAGCCTTTCGTATCCGGATTCACGCAAGGCCTGCAATATGATCATAGGGTCCTGCAAAGCCTGGTTTATGAAGTTGGTGCTATCTTCCTCACCCAGGATGGCATTGAGGGCCGAACTAATCATGAAATTGACATTGC
>JAVEXH010000251.1:0-5007 GCA_034004175.1 Spirochaetia bacterium | reverse complement strand
GCGTAGATGCCCTTCTTCCAGGCGTCGGTGTTTATACCCGACAGCCTGGCGGCTTCTTCATTGGAGCCGATGGCAAAGGCATAACGCCCGAGTATGGTCTTGTTCAGGATGAAGGATGCCACCAGCGCAACGCCGAAGAAGATGACCACGCCCATGGGTATGCCCAGGACCGGCATGGTGGCTATCTTTGCGAAATCGGGGGTGTCCACGAAGTAGACTGGCTTCACGCCGGAAAGGATCAGGTTCAGGCCTTTGGTGACCATCATCATGCCCAGGGTGGCAATGAAGGGTGGTATCTTCAGCTTGGCTATGCTGAAGCCATTTATCAGGCCGCAGAGCGCGCCGGCCAGTATGCCTGCCAGGATGCCCAGGGGTATGGGCAAGCCCCACATCGTTATGAACACACCGGCCATGACGGAACCGAAGGTCATGACCGTGCCGATGGACAGGTCTATGCCGCCGGTTATGATGATGAAGGTTACGCCCACTGCCAGGATGCCGTTGACCGCGGTGGCCAGCAGTATGCCTATGAGGTTGTCCGTCCTGAAGAAGTTGGGCGAGGCGATGGTGAAAATGATTATCAGCAGGATCAGGCTGGCAAAGGCAAGCAGGGTCTGGGTTGCCTTGGGGTTCAGCCGTTTCTTCGTAGTTGTTGCCATTTCTATCCTCGTGCTTCCTTGGTATCTTGCGCTTTTCTGGTTGTGTGTCCTTGCCTAGTTTCTCATGGTTGCGAACTGCATGATCTTTTCCTGGGTGCATTCGCTGGCCTTCAGGGTGCCGGTTACCTTGCCCTCGCACATCACCACCACCCGGTGGCTCATGCGCAGGATCTCCGGGAGTTCCGACGAGATCATGATGATGGACTTGCCCTGGTCGGCCAGCTCGTTCAGCAACCGGTAGATCTCGCTCTTGGCTCCTACGTCTATGCCCCTGGTTGGCTCATCGAAGATGAGTATGTCGCAGTCCCGCACAAGCCATTTGCCTATGACCACCTTCTGCTGGTTGCCGCCTGACAGGTTGCGTATGGTCTGGTCTACGCTGGGTGTCTTGGTGTTCAGGCGCTTCACGTAATCTTCGGCCACCCTGCGTGTCTTCTGGTCGTCTACGATGATCAGTGATTTCAGGAACCGGGTCAGGGAGGCCATGACTGTGTTCGTCTCGACGCTGAGACCCAGGGCCAGCCCGAACTGTTTGCGGTCTTCCGACAGGTAGCCTATCCCGTGGGCTACCGCATCCTTGGGATGGTGTATCTGCACCTTCCTGCCCTTGATGTGTATCTCTCCGGAATCAGCCAGGTCTGCGCCGAAGATGGCCCTGGCAGTCTCGGTACGTCCGGCTCCCATCAGGCCTGCAAAGCCGTGTATCTCGCCCCGGTGCAGCTTGAATGACACATCCCGTACCCTGCGCCCCCGGTTCAGGCCTTTTACCTCAAGCACTACCTCTGTACTCGAGGTGTCGATCTGGGGATGGCTGGACGCGAACATTTCCCGGCCGACCATCTGGGCGATGATCTGGTCTATGGTGATGTCCTTCATAGGGTTGGTTGCAATATAGCAACCGTCGCGCATCACCGTGACCCTGTCACAGATCCGCTTGAGCTCGTCCATGCGGTGGGAAATATAGACTATGCCCTTGCCCTTGGCCCGGAGATCTGCGATTACCCTGAACAGGTCATCGATCTCGGCATCACTCAGGGCCGAGGTTGGCTCGTCCATGATCAGCACGTCCATATTGAAGGACAGTGCCTTGGCTATCTCCACCATCTGCTGCTTGGCCACGGTGAGCTCGGAAACCCTCACCTGCGGGTCAAGGTCAAGGTTAATCATCTGGAAGAGTTTCCTGGTCTTTTCGTTGATGGTGGCATCGTCTACCAGTATGCTAAGGCCCTTTTTGTGTTCACGGCCTATGTAGATGTTCTGGGCGGCACTCAGGTGCTTCATCAGGTTCAGTTCCTGGTGGATGATGCTGATGCCAAGGGACTGGGCGCCTTTGGTGTTGTGTATCTCCACCGGCTGGCCCTTGAGCTCTATGGTTCCGGCGTCCTTCTGGTAGACTCCGGACAGGATCTTCATGAGCGTGGATTTGCCGGCACCGTTCTCGCCTACCAGGCCATGGACCTCTCCGGGAGCCAGTTCAAAGCTGCATTTGTTCAGGGCGTGCACACCGGGAAAGCTTTTGTCTATCCCGTCCATCCGTATCAGCACTTCATTCATGCTCTGATGATGTACCCGGTTCCGTAATCCGTATATTCACTATTCTATTCAGTTTGTTGAAAATCCTATTATGGATGGTGCAGCTGGCGTGTCGCCGGCCGGCCGCTGCTGTGCTGCTACTGCGAGAAGGGGAAAAGCAGCTTCTGGTTCTCCGGCAGGTACAGGTTGTCTGCGGTTATCAGTTCCGAACCGGTATCTATGAAGCGTATCCGTGGCTTCTCCTCCACCGCGTCCAGGGCTGCCCGAACCGCAAGGTAGCCCATGTTGAATGGCTTCTGTACCACCGTAGCATCGATTACACCTTGCTCGATGAGTTTGATCTCTGCCAGGGAGCTGTCAAAACCAAGAAGTCGGACCTTGCCAGCCTGTCCGGCATCCAGCAGGGCTTTGGCTGCTCCTACGGTGGATACCTCGTTCATGGCCAGGATGGCCCCCAGTCCGGGATAGGTTCCAAGCAGTTCCAGGGTAATGGCATAGGCGTTCTCCTCGAAATTGTTGGTGAACCAGGTGCCAAGGATGGGGTAGCGTCCATCCCTTTCAAGAGCCCTGCGTACCCCTTCTTCCCGTTCGATAGCTGTGGTAGCCCCGGGTACATGGTTGATGATGGCTACGCTGCGGCCGGGTTCAAGCAGGGTCGGTAGATGCATGCCCAGTTTTTCGGCGGCCTCCACACTGTTGGTTGCCACGAAGGTCCGGGGTATGTCGCTGTCTATGCCCGAATCCAGGGTTATCACCAGGATGCCTGCCTCATGAGCTGCCTGTACGGATGGTATGAGGGCGGTGAAGTCTGTGGCTGACAGGATGATCACCGTGGGCTTGTCATTTATCACCGTCTCCATGATGTGTATCTGGCCTTCTATATCACTTTCCGTCCAGGGGCCGAAGATCTCAAGGGGAACCGAGAACTCGGTGGCCGCTGTCCGCATGCCGCTTTTCACCACTTCCCAGAATTCCATGTTGGAGTCTATGGTCTTGAGTACCGCGGTGATGCGGGGCGGCTGCGCTCTGGCTGGTGCGCCGGCAAAGAAGAGTATTATATAACTGCCTATGAACAATATACCAAGCAGTATGGCAGGTACGACAAAGGGGGCCATGCGTTTCATGGTTCCATTTCTCCTTCCACCGCCGGCAGGCGTATCCTGACGAGGGTTCCCTGATCCTCCGTACTCTCGTATGCAAGACCATAGCCTTGGCCGAAATACAGCTTGATGCGCTCGTCCACATTGCGTACCCCGAGGCCGCTGTGGGGCGAGTCTGGTTCGGTCTCTTCATCTTCCTTTTCACCGGCAAGGCTCTGGCGCAACCGTTCGAGGCGCCCGGGATCCATGCCCACCCCATCGTCATGTACCGTCAGTTCTATGCCCGCGGCAGTGCGTGATCCGGATATGGTGATGATACCGGTGCCTGCCTTGTTCTTTATGCCGTGGTAGATGGCATTCTCCACCAGAGGCTGCAGGATGATCTTCACCGTCTTGTAACCCAGTATATCTTCGGGTACTTCCAGCCGGTAGTCCAGCTTGTCCTTGTAGCGTATCTTCTGGATGGTCAGGTAGTTGGCAACATGCTCCACTTCGGAGGCTACGTCGATTATCTCCTTGCCCCGGCTTATGCTCAGGCGGAACAGCCTGGCCAGGGCAGAGCTCATGGTTATAACCTCTTCCTGCTTCTTGCCTTCCGCCATCCAGATGACCGAATCAAGGGTGTTGTACAGGAAGTGGGGGTTTATCTGCATCTGCAGGGCCTTGAGCTCGCTCTTGCGCTTCTGTTCCTGCTGTTCGGTAATCCGGTGCAGCAGCTTCTTGATCTCGTAGATCATTATGTTGAAGTCTTTGCCCAGCTCGCCTATCTCGTTGGCGCTGCATATGTCGGCCTGGATGTCGAAGTTGCCCTGCTCCACTGCCTGCATGGACTTGCGTAGTTGTTTTATCGGCCGTGAGATGCGCGTGGAGACAACGACAGAGAGCACGATGGTTATGGCAAAGAAGGCCAGACCCCAGAGGGCATACGTGGTACGTATGGAGTCGCGGTTCTCCACCAGTTCGCTGCGGTAGTTCACACCTACCACCTTCCAGCCGGTTGTGCGCATGGTCCTGACACTGTAGAAGGTGTCCTGGTCTTCGTCTTCTCCGGTGAAGTATTCCGACTCCTCCTCCATGACCAGGCGGATGTTTTCTGATTTCAGGCCGCCGTACAGCAATTGCTGCTGTGGGTGGTATACAATTTCGCCGTTGCGGTCGACGATGAAGATATAACCTCTTTTGCCAAGGTGGATGGAACTGCAGATGCCTTCTATCACATCGTAATTCAGGTCTACCAGCAGGACCCCGGCACTGCGGCCGCTGTCGGCCGCCAGTATTTCCCTGGACAACGAGATTACCCAGCGATAGCGGTCCAGTATCACATTCTGCACGTGGGAAGATGAAATCACCGAGGATCCCTGTGCTTCGCGGGCTGCCTGGTACCAGTTCTGGCGCCTCGGGTCGGCAAAGGGATTCAGGGCATGGCTCAGCTCGTGGGATATAAAGCCACCCTGGTTGTCGAAGGCGGCTACCAGGGATATGTCCTTCCTGCTGCTTACCAGGGTATCCAGCAGGCTGGAGGCGGCCGGTGCAGCTGCCTGCCTGCGAGCCAGGGTAGGCGCGGTCAGGAATTCCTGCACGGCCCTGTCTGACTGCACAAAGACGGACACACTGTCCATATAGTCGATGTATGACTCTATGTTGGCGGCCACCTGGTTCACCAATTGCTGAGTGTAGCGCCGGGAAGCGATGCGGGCTGTCTCCTCGGTTACCGA
>JAVEXH010000250.1:0-5016 GCA_034004175.1 Spirochaetia bacterium | reverse complement strand
CAAGGTTCACCTGGCTCCATCCATAACCCGTGGGCTTGATTACTACACCGGTGTCGTATTCGAAACCTTCCTGGATGCAATGCCTGAAATAGGCTCAGTCTGTTCCGGTGGCCGGTACAATGATCTTGCATCTCTGTACACAAACCAGAAACTGCCTGGAGTAGGAACCAGTGTGGGGCTAGACCGGCTGCTGGCAGCTCTGAATGCCATGGGCAGGAAAAATCAGGCAACAGCATCGGTTCAGTCAGTCATCTTCAATCTTGAAAACGGGTTCATGGCGGAATACCAGGCCGCTGCTGCCAAGCTGAGGTCTATGGACGTATCATGTGAAGTCTACACCGACCAACGCAAGCCCGGCCAGCAATTTGCCTATGCTGAACGAAAGGGTGCAGCCTTTGCCATACTCCGAGGCAAGGATGAAAAAGCCAGGAACATATGGGTTCTCAAGAACATGAAAACCCGGGATAGCTCCGAGTATCCGGATTGTGCTGCCCTGGCATCTGCAATTCGTGATTCTATCCTTCCCGCGGCAGAAGTCTGAATCACTCAGGGATCCATGGATGTTCCATCCGGTGAAAGCGTTTAACCTGATTGGTGATTTCGGCGGAAAAATAGCGGTAACAGGAATCTTCCTGATGATTGTAGTCTTTCTGCTGTGCGCCCTGGCTTCATGCGCAGTAAATCCACCTGGATTTGTTGCGACGAGCCATAGACTCATCGTGCTGGCAACCGATGGCACGGAAAAACGTGAAGAGCGTCTGTCTTTTTTCGCGTCCATCGGGGATCAGGACGGAGCCGCGGATATAGAATACTTGTATGTCATCCACGATGAATCAGAACTGGCCTGGCCCCTTACTGCAGATAACTGGGTACGCAGGGATGAGGGAAATTCGGTCTGGCTTGGATCCAACGGATTGCAACCCGGAGACAACAATCTGATGCCACGAGGAAGGTACAGGGCTGTTGTTGTGGACAAAGCTGGAGAACGGGACGAACTGAACTTCAACCTGAATGCCCCTGTCACAAAGGATTATGCACTTCCGGTAATCCGCCTGGCCGGCAGCCAGCTGACCCTCGACTCTCCGTACCAGATGAATACTTTGTTCTTTCTTGACCCGGCAGACAACCCGGTCAAGACTGTCGGACTCAATCCGGGGACAAATTCCCTCGATGCCCTATGGGGTGATTCGTCATGGCGGACAGCCGCTTATACCATACGTGCCTATGGTTTTGATCCAAAGGCCGAGACTGGATTCTTTTCATGGAACATAAAATTGAACGGCTGACAACCCCGAGCCCGGATGGCAGGCAGAGTCCAAGAAGTTATGTGATACGCGCAGGACATATGACCGACAGGCAGAAAGATGCATTGCACAGGCTGTATGAGCACTATGGCATACGCTGGGAATCAGGGAAGATTGTCAATGCTCTGTCCCTCTTCGGATCTGAACCAGCCAGACCCTTCCTTGTGGAAATAGGTTTTGGTATGGGAGATGCCACCGCGAAGATTGTCAAAGCCTTGCCTGATTCAGATTTTCTAGGTGTGGAAGTCCATGCTCCGGGTGTAGGCCAGATGCTGCTCGAAATTGAAAGGCAAAGCATCGAAAACCTGAGGATTTGCCGTCATGATGCCATGGAAGTGGTCGAATCAATGCTTGCGCCGGACAGCGTGGACGGGTTCCATGTCTTTTTCCCTGATCCCTGGCCGAAAAAGAAGCATCACAAACGACGCATCATGCGACAGGATTTCGTGCACCTGATGACCAGCCGCCTGAAACCCGGGGGGTACCTGTATTTTGTTACCGACTGGGAAGAGTATGCCAAGACAACCCTGGAAGTACTGCGTTCAGAAGATCTACTGGCAAATGCCTACGATGTATGGGCGGAACGACAACCATGGCGACCGGTGACCAAATTCGAGAAACGGGCAGTTGACGAAGGCCGTTCCATATGGGAACTGCTGTTCAGACGAATCAGATGAAGAAGGCTGACAATTTCCTGTACAGAGTACTGACTTTCTCCTTCTGTTCTGCTGTAGCGGTATCTGCTACTTCGTCCACCAGTGATTCCAGACTGGCCAGGCTTTCATTGAGGGCTGTATGGAAGCCTCTTGACACCCTGAACCAGTATGAGCCATCGCCATCGGTGAAGAGTGCCACAAAGCCAAGTTCCGGGTGTTTTGGTTTCCAGTATGACGCCTGGAGTACATGGTCCAGCACTGAGACAAGACCGGACAGGTCATCGTGGATGCTGAACTGCTTCTTGCGTGGCCAGTCATTCTTGATGTCTTCTTCCGGATTCAGCCAATGGGCTACCCTGATGATGGTTTCAAGCTTCTCGCCATCCATCAGACGTTTGTTGCCAAGGGTAATTACACCCAGCATGCCTTTGAATGCTCCCGCTTCATCTGCGGTGAAACCATCTCTGGCCTTTTTGAATTTCCCCCAGTCCAGCAAGGCTTTTTTACGCTTCTTCTCCTGCACAAGGTCGAATATTTCACCCCCGATCTTTATACGGTTGGTGAAGTCCCTTCCTGGGCTCGTGGCTGCATGCAAGCCAGGGGCTTGAGTCTTTCTGTCCCTGGTTTGCCTGACTGGTTGTACCGCTGGTTTCTGCTTGGTGAAAGCCTCTGCTACCAGCGGGGATATCCGTGCCAGCATGTGACGGTTGAGGGGTGACACGCTCATGGCATACATCCGCGTAGTGCGGACGATTTCACCGGCAACGATGAAATCGGGATTTTCGCGGTACATCACCGAACCGGGATGGATCTGAACCCTTTCGGCTGTGAGGGTACTGAAGAGACCACGGTCCTGCCTGGCACAGACAAACTGTATAAGTCCCCGGCTGACAGCGCACAAGTAGTCTTCGGAAGAGCCACCGGATGCAATCGGCACACCGAGATCATGGACGATCATCTCGATCTGCTCCTTGATGCGCAGGATTTCGAGCATCGTCCTCTCGTCCAGATAGCTTCGCTCGCAGAATTTGGCCTTATGCCTGGCTTCCTTGAAGGCTTTGTACATCCGTAAATACGAGACAAAATCACCGGCCGGGTCCCTGAAGGCATGATGGGCCCTCCTGGCCTCCATTTCTTCTCCCGGAGGAAGGATATATGGGCTCTGGGTAGACAAAAAAGCCGCTGCTATCAATACTTCTTCTACTACATCCGGGTATTTCATGATGGCCTCGACTATCATCCGTGAAAGACGGGGCAGAAGCGGGAAGGCACACATCATCTGGCCAACCGTTGAAAGTGTTCGGTCAGTGTTGAGAGCCTCCAGCAGGTTTAGAATGTCCATGGCTCCGAGTATGCCTGAACGTGGAGGTTTGGAGATGAAATCAAAGCGTTCGAAGTCGGTTATACCCAGTTCCGCCATACGGAGAACAACTTCCGAGAGGTCTGTGCGGTAAATTTCTTCCATGGTGAACAGGGATCGGTTCTCGAAGTCATCCCGACTGTACAAGCGGTAACAGAACCCGGGAGCAGTGCGCCCTGCCCTGCCCTTGCGCTGGTTGCATGAGGCCTTTGAGATGGGCACTTGTACAAGGCTTGCCGTATAGGTTTTCGGGTTGTAGAAGTTGAGTTTGGCCTGGCCTGAGTCGATTACACTGGTGACGCCATCGATTGTCACACTCGTCTCGGCGATGTTGGTGGAGATGATGATCTTGTTCTTTCCTGGAGGTGCCTTGTCGAAGACCCTCTCCTGTTCGTCCTTTCCCAGCCTGGCGTACAGAGGTACGATATGTATGCGGTTCCTGGATTCTGAATAAGTCAGCCGTTGCATACAATCTTTGATGGCCCGTTCTCCCGGCAGGAAGACAAGGATGTCGCCATCACGTCTGTCCCCGATTACCCGGTTTATGATCTGTTCGATCTTGTCGGTCAGGGCGTCGGGATTGCCCTCCACCGCCGGCGGGTCCCAGACTATGGTCACCGGAAAGACTTGCGTCTCTATTTTGACCACAGGACAGTCCCCGAAATAGGCACTGAAAACCTCGGCATTGATGGTTGCCGATGATACGATGACCTTGAACTCCGGCCTGGCTTCAAGAACCCTTTTAAGCAGTCCAAGGATGAAATCTATATTCAGACTGCGTTCATGGGCTTCGTCCACCATTATCACCGAATACCGTGACAAGGATGGATCCAGCTTCATCTCCTGCAGGAGTATTCCATCGGTCATTATCTTGACCACTGTAGACTGGTCCGTCTTGTCTTCGAAACGCATCTTGTAACCCACCAAGCCGGGCATGGGCACCCCCATCTGCCTGGCGATGAATTCACTGACCGACAAAGCGGCAATACGCCGTGGTTGGGTAACACCTATGACACCATTACCGGAGAAACCAGCCTCGTGCAGTATCACCGGAATCTGGGTAGTCTTGCCTGAACCGGTAGGGCTTTCAACCACAATGACCTGATTGTCCTTGAGAGCATCGAGTATCCGCGAGTTCTGGTCGTATACGGGTAATTTTCTGGGATCCATGGCTTGATTGTAGCCGATTCTGGCTTCAAGGGACAGAGCTTGGATTCGGGAACGATAATTTGGAGCTTGACCATGATCCTTCAGCTTCGTATCATTGGAGTGCCGGGGTGGTCGGGATGTTCCGTTGGAATGTACCCGATCTGAGAACAGACCCGAAGAACCTGATCCGGATAATACCGGCGGAGGGAGACACATGAACACTTGTCTCTTTGTCAAAACGAAGCGATCCCGTTTCCGGGTGGCCTTCAATGTATTTTTCGTTCTTGTCTTTGCGATCCTCTGGATGACTGCGGTATCATGCAGCTCCAAGGAAATTTTGGATGAGAACAAAACCCTGGTGATCTACGCCTATGACTCCTTTGTGTCCGAATGGGGACCAGGCCCGGTGGTCATTCCTCTTTTTGAGGAAGCAACGGGCATCAAGGTTGAATTGATCGGTGCTGGTGATGCGGGCCAGGTTCTTGCCAGGCTCATCGATGAAAAAAACGCCCCGAAGGCAGACATCATCATCGGAATAGACAATCAT
>JAVEXH010000249.1:0-5029 GCA_034004175.1 Spirochaetia bacterium | reverse complement strand
CAATTGTTTCTTTGACATTGCAAGCCTCCTAAGCTTTTTTTCAGCCCTTGATCGATCCGAGCGTTACGCCCTTCACGAAATTTTTCTGCACGAAAGGATAGATGAGCGCGATGGGAAGGGTGGATACCACGATGGTCGCGTATTTGATGGCCTCTGCAGTCGTACCGGCGCGGTCTATGGACATGTCCAGTTCTTCTCCCATCTGGGCCACTACGATCAGTTGCCGCAGGACCACCTGGAGCGGATGCTTGTTGGGGTCACTGATGAGCACCATCGCCCAGAAATAGCCGTTCCAGCGGTTTATCAGGTAGTACAGGCCGATGGTTGCCAGGGCAGCGCCAGACATAGGCAGCACTACGCGCAGCAACATCGTCCATTCCGACGCCCCGTCCAGCCGTGCCACCTCGAAGAGGTCTTCCGGTATAGTCTCGAAGAAGGAGCGCATCAGGATGATGAAGAACGGCGACGCGGCAAAGGCCACCAGCAACGAGGTCCTGGTGTTCAGAAGGCCAAGGGATTTCACCACAAGGAAGAGGGGTATCATCATGCCCGTAGCGGAAATGAACATGGTGATCGATATGAAGATATTCATGAAATGACGGCCCCTGAAACGCCTGCGCGACATGGGGTAGGCTGCCAGCACGGTTACCGCAAGGTTCAAGGCTGTCCCTGCAACCGCATAGAACAAGGTGTTGGAATAGCCTATCCAGATACGCGGGTCGGAGAAGACCAGCCGGTAGGCTTCCCCGCTCAGCGGGCCAACAGGAGCGAACACGACCCTGTTGGCCCGTATCGCCTCGGGCGATGATATTGCAGCTGAAAGCACGTAGATAAAGGGATAGAGCATGATGGTACAGACCACAGCCAGGCTGAGAATTATCAGGACATCCCCGATGACAGCACCCGGCGTCCTGCGGATGTTGCGCTTTGGCTTACCAAAGAGACGCGGCATTCTTGAACCTCCGGGCTATCGAATTAGCGCTTACGACGACGATCAAGGCAAAGACGGTTTCAAAGAGGCCCACTGCGGTGGCATAAGAGTAATCAGCCCCCAGCAAGCCCCGGCGGTACACAAAGGTTGAAATCACCTCCGAAGTCTCCAGGATCACATCGTTCTGCAAGAGGAGCACTTCCTCGAAGGACACGGAAACGATCCTGCCTATCCTGACCAGGAACATCAGAACGATGGTAGGCAGCAATGAAGGCAGGGTGATGGCCGTCAGTTGCCGCCAGCGCCCGGCCCCGTCAACCTCTGCAGCCTCGTAAAGCGTCGGATCGATCGCCGTAAGGGCAGCCAGGTACACAATCGCCTCGTATCCCGATTCCTTGAATATCCGGATGAAGGTGTAGATGAAGGGGAAGAAGTCCTGCTGCTGCATGAAGAACACCGGCTCAAGCCCCATGGACTGGCGGAAGAGGTTGATAACCCCGGTACGCGGGGACAGCAGGTTTATGGCTATGCCGGCAATCACGACAAAGGAAACAAAATGCGGCAGGAGGGTCACGGTCTGGAACAGCTTCTTCAGGCGCGGCTTGCGTACCGCATTGAGCATGAGAGCCAGGACCACCGGCACCGGAAAGGCAAACAGCAGGTAATAGGCGCCCAGGACCAGCGTGTTCCTGAGCACCCGCACAAAATAGATGGAAGTAAAGAACTGGCGGAAATATTCAAGACCATTCCAGGGGCTTTTGAAGAAGCCAAGGAAGGGGCTGAAGCGCTTCAGGGAGATCAGGATGCCGCTGATGGGGATGTAGCGGAACAGCACAAGATAGGCGATGACCGGTATGAGCATGATCCAGAGCGCCGGATCGTCATGCAAAGATTTGGCGCGTCGCATTGCATTCTCCTACCAGCCGGCAAATTTGGAAAGCCAGGCCACGGGAGAATTGTACCATGCATTTACACGCTGTCAACCACAAAAATGAATTATTGTATGGTACATTAAGCGCTACGAAAGGCAGACTGCCGGATGACAAGTCCGGTATGCACAGATTTCTGGATCCGAAGACCTTCGCTGCCAGCTATCAGATCATCCATCAGGGAAAAGGCCTGGTGGACCAGATCCCTCCGATCCACCCGTATGGTGGTCAGCGAAGGGGACGACAGCTGGGCCATCGCGATATCGTCAAAGCCGACGATAGACAGGTCGGCCGGCAGACGCAGGCCAGCCAGGGCAGCCAGACCATACAAGCCCAAGGCCGATACATCATTGAAGGCTATGACCGAACTGAAGCCTGAGCCTGCGGCCGCTGCCAGACGCTGGGCATCGACAGCGGAGTTTTCAGTGTAGACAAAAGTCTGCAGACGCTCTTCCGGCTGACCACTGGCCAGCCAGGCACTTCTGGCAACCGCAAGCCGCTCGTCAAATATGGAAGATGGCGTAAAACGATTGGAGAACGCGAACAGCAGCCCCTTATGGCCCAGACTGACCAGCAGATTTACCAGATCCACTATATGGTCGTTGGGAATGATGACCGAAGCAAAGCGGCCACGCCCTGGTGGCGGACAGCGCCGGTTTATCATGACTGCTGGAATATTGTGCTGCGCAAGCAACTCGATGCGCTTCTGCGGCAGGCTGCCTTGCACCAGAACACCTTCCACACCGGCAATCTCGTCCATGAAACCCCGGGGTACTTCCTTTTCATCCCTGTCAAATACGATGAAGGATGTTGCCTTACCAAGCTGGGCTGCCATCATGAGATAACTCAGATAGATATCCTTGCCATGATAGTTGGCCACATCATTCAGGTCCGTAAGCAGCCTGGCCCTGAAACCATCTATCAGCATAGGCAGATGCGGCCTCTCGGTGGCCGAGGCAGGCTTGCATACCGTGGAACCCGAACCGACACGGGCCTCCAGGAAACCCAGGGAGGCAAGGTAGGCCGTGGACTTGTTGATGGTCTGCGGGTTCACCTGGTAACGCTCCGCCAGGGTCCGTATGGCCGGAATGTTCGTACCCAGCGGATACACCCCGCGCAGGATGTCCTCGCGTATGAGCTCCGCGATCTCTATGTATTTCTTCTGCACGGCATATCCCCTCGACCTACAACAATTCGCAAAGTGTATCACACATTAAGGGATTGTACTAGACTTGGTTATATCAGATCCGGGTATTCTTCCTGCGGGAATTTCTGGTGCCGGGCGCATGGACAGTCCCCATTCAAGGCTATCTGGCCCAACAGCTATATTTATATCCAGGAGGTGCTTATGGCTGTCAAAACCATAACAATCGATATGGAAGCCTATGATCTTCTGAGCAAAGCGCGGACGGGCAGCGAATCCTTCAGCAAGGTCATCAAGCATATACTTGGACCTGCAGGAAAGGACGCCCAATCCCTGCTTGCCAGCCTGAATTCCATACGGGTTTCCGAGCCTGTCCTGGATGCACTGGAACAGGTCGTTGCCTCCCGTGACACCGACTGGCTGGCA
The DNA here is from genome assembly GCA_034004175.1 of Spirochaetia bacterium. Taxonomy (GTDB): domain Bacteria; phylum Spirochaetota; class Spirochaetia; order Treponematales; family UBA12059; genus MIBM01. The sequence goes on along the minus strand of JAVEXH010000249.1, from coordinate 1,599 downwards.
GCAGAACATCCCGGGCTGATTGTGGAATCGTACTGAAACTCAACTACCCCATTCGATCCTGTGTGCAGCTTCCCTGAACAAATCCGCTCCCCAGAGTTCCAGAGCCCGGGGATCACGGACAAAGGGCAGGGTATCTTCGGCGACCTGTTTCCAGTCCAACTCCGCGATACGGGCTTCAAGCATCCGCCTCACATCATCGATTTCGAGTCTACGTTCTTCCTTCCAATGCCCGCTTTGACGGAGCCGAGCCTCCAGGTGGAACAAGTCAGGCGTCACCCTCCGGGATGCGAAAAACAGCAGGTCGTACCAGTCCCGACCTTTTGCCCGGGTCTTCCAGGAACGGCACAGGCATGCGTGGAGCTTGCCGGCAAAGAGGCAAGGAAGTGTCACCACCCGAACCGACACAGGAAACGGCTCAAGGAGGGTCTTTATCTCGGTTTGTATGCCTGCAGGCGGATCGGTATCTGTCTCGAGCTTCACCTTGACCAGGCGGTTCGATGCTGTCAAACTCGTAAGCTGCTCTGGGGCCTCGATGCGAATCAAATTGATCTTCGTATTGGCTTTGATGAAGGCTGATTCGATCTTGCCTTCATTTCTGGCGTCGCGACTCACTGAAAAGCCAAAAGCTTCGATCTCAGCGCGAAGGCCATCGAGCCGCTCTGCCAGCTTCCATTCCGGATCTGGCTCGAGGAGGCTGAAGTCTAGACCTTCGGAAAATCGATCCAGTCCATGAAACAGGTGAAGGGCCGTACCCCCATAGAATGCCGCGCGGCTGAAAAAACCCGTACGCCAGAGGCCGGCAAGGGCAGCCGCCTCAATAGTTTCACAAAGTGAAGCCGGAAAGTTGGCCCAGGCATCCGCACGGAGTATTCCAGAAGCCGTTGCCGATCAAGACTTCGGAAGAGATCCAGGTCAAGGCGAAGATCCTCGAAAAGCCGCGCCTCCAGAGCACTTACCGATCGGAGTGAACCCGAGCGATAGAGCTAGTCCAGAAGGGCCTTCTCCGGCTGGGCCTCGAGCCAGCCTGAGCCATCGCTGTGCTCCCCTCGTGTCCAACCAAAGGAATAGACAGCGAGGGGAAGATGGCGATAGCTGAAACGCCCGAGTGGTGTATCAAAGTTGCGATTCCGTTTTGGAGTGGCGGACGTGATTGTTCTGACCGCCTCGGGAATCAGTCCGGCCTGGGATAAAATATACTCGAACGAGACATACGAGGGGCCATAGATCTTGTTGGCAAGGATTTCAAGGCTGAGGGGACGCTTCCGTAGTTCCGGTGCGGTAACGTAGATACCCTTTACAACCCCCTGCAGTTCGCCAGAGCGCATCCAGCGGCTCACTCGTCCCCGAAGGTCTCCCTCCTCACCGGCAATGCTTGCCAAGGAGAGGAAATCCAGGTCAGGTCCAATGAAAGCCAGTTGTCATATTTCGGCCATTATGTTGTGTGTTATACAAGAATATTGTCATAATACGACAATATTCTTGACGAACCAGCGTTCTTTCAACTTGTGTACCGGGCTTGCGCAATATCCAGTTCAAAAATTGTACTTCAAGGTAACGATTCCCGTGCCCGTCGTCGGCTGGCTGTAGTACAAGTCCAGC
>JAVEXH010000248.1:0-5046 GCA_034004175.1 Spirochaetia bacterium | reverse complement strand
CGGAGTATCCAGTCCTTGAAGAAATCAACCAGCTCAGCCGTACCTGCTTCGCCTGCCTTTGAACGAAGGGCTTGCAGGGTTTCCAGTATCCGCTCGTGCTCATCCCTGTGGTTCCGGTAGTGCGGATAGCCGTGTTTTTCCATCAGCTCGTTTTCAGTCCTGAAATGGTCCTTGGTAACCGTGTCCAGCCTGTCCACAACATCAAGAAGCCCTGCACGCTCACCGTTTCCGGAGCTTTCACGGAACCGCTTCAGTGTCTCTTCTATAAGGGCAAATTCCTGCCTGTGCTGGGCGTCAAGGATCCCGACCTTCACCGAATAGGCAGGAGTCCACTCAAGAGGGAAGCTGGCCCGCAGGTTTACCAGTTTGCGATCCAGCCGCTCCCGCAAGCGCCATAGAATCAGGGGTTTGTCCAGAATCGCGGCTTCCTGGATGAACAGAAGTTCGCAGTCCGTTTCTGCCAGGCCTTCCAGCAGAGGGGCTGTCCTGAACAATATCGATTCGATACCGAAACAGCCACCGCAGTCCAGGGCTTCCAGCGTCCGTGTACCCAGCTGTACATGTGCTGTTCCGGTAGCCAGCACCAGCACGCCATCCACAGCCCCGAACCGTTGACCTGCGGCAATCCACCGGATTTCGGTGGCATGGGCGATGGAAAGCAGGGTCTCGTCGGATAGCGGTGGCCCGAAGATGCCGGAGGCCGAAAGGAAATCGCAGATGCGCAGCAAGGCAGGAGTCGACTCCACCTGCTTGCCCTGAAGCCGACGCAGTCTTGACTCGAAGGAAGCCGGAACCAGCACCTGGGTTTCACCGAAATCAGGACGCCTGCCTATTGCCAGTTCCGCAGGTCCAAGTTCCCGGGCTGTATGACTCAGGAGTATTTCTCCCGAAGTGTCGCCGGAGAAATCGAAGACATCACCATGTATCATGCCGCCGCCGATGTCTATCTTCTTTATGTCTGCCGGCACCAGGTAGGCTTGTTTTGCACGCTGGGCAAAGGCTGCCGAGATGCCTGGCTTGGTCGGGTCATCAGTAACCATTTCATCAAGTACGGAGAAGGCTGTAAGGTCGGCCAGGTGGGCAAAGGTCCTGTAGCCATCCGGACCCTTGGCGCGGAAATAAAAGATATCTGTCTCCACCGGATGAGGAGAGAACACAGGCATCACCTCTATCCCGTCAAGCTGGTTCCATTCCCCTTCCTTCAGGGGCAGGAAATCGAAGAACTGGTTGAAGGAGGTTTCGTCCATATCGGCAACAGCCCTGAACTTGCGCATTATCGATGTCCGCACTGGCGGTGTGGCAAACAGGATAGGCCGTTTTTCGGAGGCCAGCAGAGCCGTAAGCCCGACAAAATGATCGTCGTGGGCATGAGTCTGGAAGACGCCGCGCAGATCGGAAACGCCGATGCCCAGCGCCTCCAGACTGTCGGCAATGTTCGGCCCTGCATCAACCAGATACAGGGAGCCATTGGCATCTATGAGGCTGCCCATGCAGGGCCGGTGGATATCCCAGCCGTCACCCTCGCCAAGATGGGTCACCGCAAACTCGGCGCGCTCCAGTTTCTTTCGTGGCAGCACATAGGGAGCGGGATAGCGGGAACCCGCCGGCAGGTTCATATCCACTTCGATAGTCTGGCCCCGGAAGATGAACTCGTAGGTGTTCAGTCCGATGCGCCGGAGGAACACTTCGCTGCGCAGTTCAATCGCATCCTTCTCTACTGTCTTGAGTTCAAGCAGTTCTTCGGTCCGCTTGATCGCACCGAAGGCAAACCCGAGCTTCATGCGGAGACGTTCTTCCGCCGTAGCCCTGTCAAGACCGGATTCAAGCATGTCATCAAGGTCCGCAAGACCGTAATTTCCTATATAGATATATTCTGCCTGGGCCGTGACTTCATCGCGCAGACCCACCAGCATCGGCCGGGTGCCATCATTGCCTGGGTGCCCCGGAACTGCCTTGCCCTGCAGGTACAGCATCTGCAACACCGGAAATTCCGCCAGGTTGCTGAACATACCATTCTGCACCGGTACATCGGAGAGCAGCACCACATTGGGTCCCGTCTCATAGACAACACCCTTCTGTTCAGTCTTGTGGATTACTCCGGCCTTGATGAGCAGCTTTACCGCGTTCTCAGGGCACCCGCACAGTACCGTGAGATCCGCTTCCGGTACTTCCACCACGGAAACACCGGGAGCAATATCCTTCCTGGTCATAGGTACTCCTGGATATGGAAATTTTTCATGGAATCCACCTATACAAGATAGTGGAATACGCAAGTCAATGCCATTGCCACTGCCGTGGGCTGTTGCTAGACTCCAGTAATCATAGGAGTTTCCATGAACACAATCGACCTGACTCAGTTCATAACACCGGACATGCCGGTGTACCCGGGAACCGAAGGCCCGAAGATAGACAACGCGACCAGCATCGCGCAGGATGGATTTGCAGAGAAGCTGCTGACCATGTACTCCCATACCGGCACCCATGTGGATGCACCAGGCCACATGATACCCGGAGCGAAAACCCTGGACCAATTCAGTGTAGACACGTTCATCGGTAGGGCTGTGGTAATCGATGTGCCCGAGGTGTCAGAGCCTTGTATAAGCCTCCGGTTGCTTGAAGACCAGGCTGAAAGGCTGAAGGGTTGCGACTTCGTGCTCTTCCATACCGGCTGGGACGCGAAATGGGGCCAGGGCGGCTACTTCAGCGGCTTTCCTGTGCTTTCCGCAGATGCAGCCCGCCTGTTGTGCGGGCTTGGTCTCAAGGGCCTCGGTTTTGACTGCATATCGGTGGATCCAGTAGGGTCAACCGACATGGAAATACACAGGATTCTGCTCGGATCCGGCCTGGTCATCGTGGAGAACCTGTGCAATCTGTCCATGCTGAACGGCGCAGCCTTCACCTTTTCATGCCTGCCCCTGCGCATACGGGACAGCGACGGCTCTCCCGTGCGCGCAGTGGCCATGCTGGCAGACTAGTATCGCGCCAGCTGGTTCCTGAAGGCCCTCAGGTGGTTTTCGCTGGCCCTCATCAATTGTTCGAACAGGACTTTCACACTGGCATTTGCGGGGTCGGATACTTCGGGCCTGGCCAGGAAAGCCTTGTACATGGCTATGTTGGCTATCTCGGCATCCACTCCAGCCTGGGCTGCTGCCCTGAGATCCCCAGGCAGGACGACATAAGGTGCTGAGCCATCGGCAGGGAAGGGCAGGCCGCGGGCCTGGTACTCGGCCTTCAGCCAGGCCAGATGCTGTTCCTCTGCGGCCATGATGTTGCTGTACGGCCTCAGGTTCCCGAACGTGCCCATGATAGCCTCGTACTCTCCCCTGGCCAGATACTCATCTTCAGCTGCCCAGCGCAGCATATCGTTCACGGTAAACTGCCTTCCGGCGGCAATGGCCTGTGTGGCCGCGCCGGCTCCGTAGGCTGCACTCTCCGCGAAACTCGTTGCGGCCGTTGCCAGTATGATCAATGTTACCAGCAACCATGCTTTATTCGTGTACTTCATAGGGAACTCCTTGTAGTGTGCAGTGACATGCTTCTTGTAAAGCAATATGCATGTCAAATCAGGGTTGTGTTTTAAGTAATGTCATAAATGCATTTTGTATAAGTACTTGGATCGGACGCTCAGGTGTTCTCATGGTGCAGCATCATACGGTTTATACGGTGCTGTTCTAAAAACGAGCCAAAATTGCGCAGAGCACGGTGGCCTCAGGGGGAAATTGCTTCCCAGGGGGGCATCCTGTACTATCAGGGTGTTTCGGGAATATCCTTGCAGCAATCCTGCTGGATGATGTATACCCCGGCCGTCAGAAGGAGTTGTCATGAGTTCGGTCTCGCTCTACGAGAAAATCCGCCAGGACAATATGTGCAGTATCAGCGGTGGTGATATCGATATCGATCCTTGCCTGTCAGACCATGTTGTCGACCAAAGGCGTGGAGTTTCCCTGATAATTCCGGTCAAGGGAATCAGGAAGGACTATGAAGCCCTGGTTGCCCGGTTCCGGAACCTTGCCCCGGAACAGTATTACTATCCCTTCGAGGACCTTCATGTCACCGTTTTCGATTTTGTGCAGGCTTTTGAAAGCTACACCAGGAGCGAACAGCAGGAAGACGAGTTCAGGCAGATCAGCCAGGAGGCACTGGAGGGTATCGGGCAATTCCCGTTGCGCCTGCGCGGCCTGGTGTTCAGCAGTGCCGCAGGACTGCTTGCAGGCTATGATGATGACATCCTTGTAATCATCAGGAAAACCATCCGGCGCCTGATGTCCATGAAAGGCCTCCGGAATGACGAGCGCTATGAATCAAGCTCGGCCCATGTGACCTTCTGCAGGTTCCGCTCCCCGCTTGTGGACCCTGCCGGGTTTGTCAGCTTGATGGACGCCTGCAGGGATCTGCATCTGGGTACCGAGGAAGTAGCCTTCATGGAACTGGTCGAACATGATTGGTACAACTCAACACCCACCAAGCGGGTCATAGCCACCTTTGCGTTGGGCAGGGGAGACTGATTGCTCGGATCCAGAGGAATATCCATAACAAGTGTCAATCAACTACGAGCGTTCTGGCCAGCTTGGCAAGGCTGTAAAGCAAATCAAGGAGTTGGGGCGATACACTCTCCGGGTGGGGAATCATGATGAGCAGTACAGCTTGAGGAAGTTGGCTCTTTTTGGATCAAGGCGCAAGGTCGGCATGAGCTGCCTGAGTCCGCTTTTCCCGTATAACCCGCGTATGACCAGCCCGTCTTCCCAGTTGCCCCGCTCCAGAACCTGTTCCACAAGCCAGCGCCCGTTTTTACTGGCATCAATCAAGATTTGATCGACATCTCAGAAGAGGGTGGGAGATAGCTTGCTGATGATTTTGTCCATGAAAAAAATACAGGGCATCAAAGCAAAAAGGGACAAGGACAAAAAGTTTGCATGATTATACATCATCCAGCTTAAGGGAACAGCAAACCGTGCCATGAAAATACATAACCGAGCGGTGAAAACCATCAACCGTCATATGATTGCCGGGCATAGTGGTGGTGACTCACGGGATTGTTGGCGGTGA
>JAVEXH010000247.1:0-5051 GCA_034004175.1 Spirochaetia bacterium | reverse complement strand
AGGTGTTCAAGTCGGGTATCCGCGCCCTTGGCATAAACCGCGGTGCAGCAAAGGGAGACATAAAATACACCCGCAAGGGTGCCTTTGTCGGCGAGATTGCCGCCCGCCTGTCCGGCGGGTACATGTCTGGCTGGACCTATCCCCATTCCAGCGGCATAGAACCAGCGGCAGAAGCCATAGATATTGCCTGCGGTGTCGTCCCTGCCGGGGTCAGTCCGCTCCGTGACTGGGTCTGTGCAGAGCGGGCCTTCATTTCCATCCCGGGCAAGGTTCATGAAATCAGGAACCTCGGTTCGGCTGCTTCCCTTACGGGGGTAACCGAACTGTTTTCACGCATAACTCCCGGAGACACCGTCCGTTTCCCGGTCAACAATGTGGAAAAATGCGGCAACGTGATAGCAGCAGGGCCGGACCGGGTCCAGGTGGAGTCCAGCGCGGCTGCCGCTGCCCGATCGGTCCTCATCCGCCTCACACCCGGAGAGCCGTCAACAGCTGCTTTCCTGAATGGGGTTGGCCGGCCTGAAAAGGGACAGGATGGAGTCTGGCCTCCCAATGCTTATAATGGAATCTCAGCCATGGTCCTGGCCTGCATGGAATCGATGCCGGATGTATTCAGGGATACAAAACCTGTTGTCAGTATGAGTATTGCACCCTTGCAGGGCATCAACGCCGAGGCAGTACTGGATTGGCAGGGCAGGACGGTGGAACAGGGGTTGGCGGCTGTGCAGGAACTGACCGGGGTGACCATCGGGCTGGATGGAGACCTGGTGCTGGGCCGCCAGTTCTGGCGTGCCTTTCTCCGCGGTGGTTACCAGGCAGGTGCCTGGGTCATCGACACGGCAAGAACCGGGACCGCATGAACCAGTATCTGCATGGACTGCTGAGCCTTGCACTGCTGCTGGGCTCCCTCTCTTGCCCCGGTACCCTGTCTGCACAGGCCCGGGAGTCCACCACTGCGGATAATACAGCGGGTATCGAGCTGGTCAAGGCAGCCACTCAATGGAATGCGCAATTGTCGTATGAACCTCTCACCGGTACTGGCTACATCCTTCGCGGGCAGGATCTGGTGCGTTTCAAACTTGGCTATCCAGCCTATGCAGTCGGGACAGGGCGGACCCTTTTGGCTCCGGCAGTTTATCAAAGCCCAGGGGGTCTGTCCCTTCCGGAAGATGCCTTTGAACTTCTGGACAGGTGGTTTTCGGAACAGGATGAAGACAGGGCTTCCCGATTCACTGTTGCGGCTATCCTCCTGGACCCCGGCCACGGAGGCAAGGATCCGGGAGCGGTAGGAGAGTTCGGCACGGCCAAGGATCATCTCAGACTATACGAAAAGGATGTTGTCCTGGATATTGGCCTGGATGTTTACGATAGATTGGCATCAAGATGGCCAGAGAAGACCATCATGATCACCAGGAAGGATGACAGTTTTCCCACCCTGGACGAGCGGGTAGGAATGGCCAATGACATCAAACTGGGAGTGAATGAAGCCATCATTTACATATCGATCCATGCCAATGCTTCATTCAACAAGAATGCCGCAGGATTCGAGGTCTGGTACTTGAACCCGGATTACCGCAGGACAGTGGTCGACGCAACGAAGGCTGCCGGTGTGGACAAGGATGTCCTGCCCATTCTGAACACCATGCTTGAAGAAGAATACACCACAGAAAGTCTGTTCCTGGCTAGATCGATCCTTGATGGAATGGCTGTAACCATTGGTGGTAGTTCGCCCAGCAGGGGGGTGCGGGCAGAGGAATGGTTCGTCGTCCGGAACGCCCGCATGCCTTCGGTGCTGGTCGAGGTGGGATTCATCACAAATGAGGCTGAAGCCAGGCTCCTGGCGGATGATGCGTACTTGCGGAAGCTTGGCGACGGGATCTATAATGGCATAGTTTCATTTGTTGATTACTTTGAAAACAGGAAGGGGCCTTCCAGACCGTGAGTTCAGGTATTCCCAGTTTGTTCAGCAACATCCGTTCAGCAATCGATCGAGTCCTCCACCCCAGGGTTTTCTGGATTCTGCTCCTGATTGCAGCAGCCCTTCCAGCTATCCTTTCCATAGCGCAGCAGGACACAAGACCTGCTACCTTGTGGTTCCCTGGCCTCCATGGCAGGGAAAAATCCACTCAGAAACCCGTCGCGGAGTTGCGCTTCGTGCTATCCGACGGAGATGTCATGTCCGATGCGGTAAGAATACTCGATGAGCTATTCCTCGGAACCCTGGATTCCAATCATGAATCCCTGACCATGCCCGGTAGTTATGTCCAGGCAGCCTTGTTCAGGAAGAATGTCCTGTACATCGATCTGTCTACGGACATCCTGTTCGGCCGGCAATTGGCTACGGGTGTGTTCAAAGCCCCTCAGTTCCAGCCAGCCACCGTTCTGGCCCTGGCAGCCAAGAGTCTTGCCTGGAATTTCCCGGGCAAGCGGATAGTGATCACTGTTGGAGGTTATGAGCCCTCATGGGAGGTCAGACTCACTTCCAAATAACCAAAAAAAGAATAAAAGAATTGACAAAGGAACTGGCTTGACTATAATCAAGGCAAATTGGATAAATTTGAACGCGCACTATGAAAGGAGCACTTGAATGAGAAGGCCGTTTTACCTGATCGCCGCAGCTCTCATGGCTCTGAGCGCTTCGGCCGCCTTCGCGGATGAAGCCGTATTGATCGACTTTTCCCTGTTGGGGGCTGACATTATCGAGGATCCGATAACCGAAGGCGAATTGACCCAGAACAGGGCCACGATGATGGACTTCTCCACGGTTGCCGGCGCAAGCTACACCGAGGAGCAAAAGAAGCAGATGGCCATATCCTTGGCTATTGCGAACTGGGACGTAGTGCTCGCTTCATCCTCACGCAGCAACCAGAACCAGATGCTTTCCTACACCAGGGAAGCCAAGGTTTCGGAAGAAGCCAAGCAGTTCCCCGGGGCTACGGTGTTCGGCGTACGGGTACGCTTCCCCCTGGAACCCTTCAACTCCTGGGCAAGAATCCAGCCACCCTTTGATATTCCTGCCTTCGAGCCGAAGGCCGATATCGATGATGCCGGTGTTATTACACCCAAGACTGACCAGCAGGGCGATGATCCTGTCAATGCCAGGCTGACACGGTTCGAAGGCAGTTACGACCCCGATACCAAGATCACCACTGGACTGGGAATTGTGAAGAACGTGGGTGTCATAAAATCAGTGGCTGTAAACGTAAAAGGCCTGAACTTCCCCCATGGTCTTTCCATCGTCATGAAGGATCACAATGGCGAAGAGCGGGTCATGTTCATGGGCTATCTGAATTTCGATGGCTGGCGTGAACTTCGCTGGGACAACCCCCAGTACATAAGCGATGTGCGCAACCGTGAACTCCGCATTGACCCGCTCTACCCGAAGGCCTCTCCCTTCGTGAAATTTGCAGGATTCATCATCCATCGTGACGCCGCCCATGATGGCGGAGATTTTGTCACCTATTTCAAGGATGTCAAAATCCTCTACGACCGCGCGGTACTCGAGCCTGTACGCGACATCGACGATGAAGCGATCTGGGGCATAGTCGGCCGCAAGGAAGACGAGCGCAAGAAGCTTGAGAGCCAGAACTTCGGCGCCAGCCAGGTTATGCGTTACATCGAGCGCATGAAGCAGGAAACCAAGGTAGAATTCACTTCGGAAGAAGCTGAAGAGTAATCTGGTTTAAAAAGCGCGTACTATATATAGCCGCCCTCCGGGGCGGCTTTTTTTGATTGTTGCAGGAACTTGCTGATTGCCTATCCCGGGCTTTCGTCGTATCCTGCTGTCCATGGACACTCAAGAACCAATACCAAACCGGTCCGCGTTGGAGCGGGCCTACAAGGCCGCCTTGCCTGATCTAGATAGGGTGCTCAAAGAAATGGGTGACAGGACCAGAGCCTGTCTTGAGGCTTCCGGTCTGTTCCCGGCCTATAAACAACGGGTAAAATCCTTCAATAGCTGCTTCGCCAAACGCATCAAATTTTTCAGGGAAGCCAGTGCAGCCGGTCGCCCGGCACTGCCCATAACGGATGTTCTGGCCATCCGAATAATCTGCCCTTTCATTGGTGATCTGGCCAAAGTGGAAGAGAGCCTGGCTTCACGGTTCAAAATCGTCGAGGTTGAGCACAAGGGGGCGGAACGGTCTTTCAAAGAATTCGGATATGAATCCACCCATCTTTTGCTGGCATTACCAGAAGATCTTACCAATGGATTGAGTTTTATGGATCCTATGGTCTGCGAGGTGCAGGTCCGTACGATCTTGCAGGATGCGTGGGCAGAAGTTGAACATGAACTGGTGTACAAGGCCGAATTCACCCCTTTTGATGAACCAATGAAGAGGAAGCTGGCTGCCCTCAATGCCAATCTAACCCTCTCGGATATGCTTTTCCAGGAAATCAGGGACTACCAGCATCAACTTACCAATGAGCTGGCCAAACGTCGCGTCGCTTTTTTCAAAAAAATAGAAGATGCAATAGACAAAGATTTCTATACGGGCGTAAAGGCACCACCTCGGGCAGGTGAGGAAGAGCCGCGGCATCCTGCCTGGCTTGGTGCCTGGAAGTCCCTGGATGACCTCCTGCTTGAAGCTCTTAATGCACACAACCGCACCGATTATGTACGGGCAATCGATATCTACAGTCACTTGTTGGCCATGAATCCCAAGGACTCCATACGAGCCCTCATTTTCCAGCATAGAGGTATGGCATACTTCTCGGAGAGCCGTTATGACGAAGCACTGGAAGATTTTTCGGCTACCCTTGAACTGGACGAGAAGTGTTACAAGGCCGCCTATTACCGAGGTGTTGTGCATAGTGTACGCCAGAACTACAGTGCTGCGATTGATGATTTCAACAAAGCCCTGGATATACGTCCATATCATTTTTATGCCACCTATCGTCGTTCCCAGGCTTACTATCATATAGGCGACTACCCCAAAGCCCTTGCCGATTGTGAGTCTGCCCTGGAACTGGAACCGGATAATCAGTCCCTGAAGCGTCTCAAGTCGATGATACTTGGCAAGCTCAGAATGTAGCCCTCCTATTGACATGCA
>JAVEXH010000246.1:0-5059 GCA_034004175.1 Spirochaetia bacterium | reverse complement strand
GGCCAAGACCGCCGGTGCCTATGCTGAACAGTTTTATGCCCCTTGCCCTGGCATCATTGGCCGCATCGATATAGGTGTACTGTCTGCCGTAATCAAGGTGGGCTTCGGCATCGGTTATGATGAAGCCAACCCGCACACCGCCCTCATTCCAGTCCATCGCGTTTACTGCGTCATCCAGGGCAGATTCCAGATCTTCCGGTGTATCACCCCCGCCGCCAGCACTCACCTGGTCAAGCTGGGCCTGGAATGCGTTCAGGTCCCCGGTGAAAGGAACCAGACTGGTGAGGTATTCATCCTGCTGATCCCGGTACAGCACCATGCCGAACCGTACCAGGGGTCGGGGTTTCAGGGCGGCAAGGTTGGCATAGATAATTTCGATGGTAGACCTCAGACGCGCTATCTCATCCCCCATGGATCCAGTGGTATCCATCACAAAAAGCACATCCAGCGGTACAGGATCGGGCAAGGCCCGGGGGCTTGCCAGCTTGATCTCCGTAAGCCGTGGCCCGTCACGGGTTACCCGTGTGGAAGCAGTCCGGACACCCTGGGCATCCGAAGCACTGACCGATATCTCGAAGGAAGTGGCAGAAGTGCCCAAGGCGGCTGGATACAGTCTGAAACTGCCATCGGGATGGCTAAGGCCGGAGGCTACCACCCCGTTTCCATCGCGTACGGTCACCTCGGCATTGGCTACCGGCTTGCCCGCATTGTCTACAACACGGAAGCCCAGCCGCTCGCTTACATCATAGGAATGGTGACTGGTCCAGACATATTCCGTCAGGAAGCCAAGAAAATAGTTGAACTGCGCATTGTCATCCGAAAAACCGGCTTTGAGTCCGGATTCGGCAGGCGGGGTCCGTGCCATAACGGTCGATGGTCTTGGGGCACCGGGCATGGACATGTCTTTGTACATCGGGGCAGCCTCTACCATGGGCTCAACAGCCTCACCTCGCAGAACTGGAGATGGGGCATCCGTGGAATACAGCTCTCCGGTGGAACCACCCTCTTCTACCTCCAGTTCCGTAGCCATACCTGAATCGGATTCCACAACCGGATCCACAACCGGGTCAGGAAGCGGTGGTTCATCGGGGCCGACAGCAGCGGGGCTTACGGCGCAGCCAAGAGCTACACTCAGAACAAAAGCAAAAAGCACTAGGTACCGTACAAAAGCTTTGATCATTCCTGTATTCATGGTCTGGCCTCCCGGACATTCGTAGGACATGCTTCTTGCAGAGTATAGCGCGACAGTGCAGTCGTTTCGAGTCCAGTCGCACCAGGCTGGCCGTACCAGTGCCGTCGTAGCAAATGCACTTGCATCCGGCAGACCTTGCGGTATACCCTCGGCTCATGCGAACCCTTCCTGCCGTCATCCTCAAACCCCGCGAAGAAGACAGGCTTCTGCGAGGCCATCCATGGGTCTTCGACAATGAGATACGTTCGGTGAACGGCACGGCAGAAAGCGGGGGCGAGGTACACCTGTACAGTGCCCAGGGACGCTTCCTGGGAACAGGACTCTGGAGCCCGGTCTCCAGCATCAGGGTTCGCCGCTATTCCGATGCCGACACGGCCTTTGATGCAGACTTCGTTGCCGCACGGCTGGAACGGGCAATGGCCATACGTGCCTCCTGCAGAAACCCCGCAAAGGATTCCAGCAGGGCTGTCTTTGCCGAAGCCGATGGACTGCCCGGCCTGATAGTTGACCGGTATGTCGGCACAGACCAGGAAGGCACCCAGGGTTCCTGGCTCGTAACCCAGTTCCTGTCCAAAGGTATGGACGACCGAAGGGAACTGATCCTGGCTACCCTGGAGAAGGCATACCGGCCCACCGGGATAATGGAGCGCAGCGAGGCTTCAGTCCGCCGGCTTGAAGGCCTGGCATCCCGCAGCGCGATCGTAGCCGGCTCAGTACCGGAGGCAGTGCTGATCACCGAAAACGGCCTGCGTTTCAAAGCAGACATCGGTTCAGGCCAGAAAACAGGCTGGTTCCTTGACCAGCCCGAGAACAGGGCGGCAGCAGCCAGACACGCCAGCGGGAGGACTGTCCTGGATTGTTTCTGCAATGCCGGCGGCTTCTCCCTGGCAGCAGCCGCTGCAGGCGCGAGCCTGGTACGGTCCCTTGATTCATCCAGTGAAGCAACCGGATCGGTACTGGCCAATGCGGAACTGAACGGCCTGGCCAGCAGGATACAGACAGAGACAGGCGACGCTTTTGATTACCTGCGAAAGGCCGTACAGGAAGGCCAGCGCTACGGTCTGGTCATCCTGGATCCACCTGCCTTTGCCAAGAACAAGGCCTCCCTGGATGGAGCAGCCAGGGGTTACAAGGAAATAAACCTGCAAGCCCTTAAATTGCTGGAGCCCGGAGGAGTCCTGGCCACCTTCTCCTGTTCATACTGGCTGTCAAGGGAACGATTCCTGTCCATTCTGGAGGATGCCGCCAGGGATGCGGGAGTACGTATACGCTACCTTGAAGAGCGTAGCCAGGCCCCGGACCATCCTGTTGTGTCCGGCTATCCGGAATCCAGGTACCTCAAGGGTTTCATCGTAGAAAAAACAGCTTTCTGATCTGGATCAGGCTAACCGTTTCATGAAAATCATGTGAAATCAAACATAACGGGCAAACCTTTCCGAACAAACCTTCAAAAAAAGTCAGATTGATAGTATAATCCATCCATCAAAATTCAAAATAATACATAATCAAGAAGGTGAAACCATGGGAGCACGGGTGCCTCTACCATTACCAGCAGCCCTCCTGTCAATTATGGTGCTTGTGTTGGGCCTGCCACTGTCCTGTACCAGTGAACCATTCAAAGTCCAGGTCATCCACGCAAATTCCCTGCGTGGGCAAGTCCAGGCAGTCGAATCAGCAGGCATCATGCGTGGTGGATTCTCTTTGGTGTCCGGTGCGATCAAAGAAACTTCAGCCACGGCCGGCAAGATCCCTGTTTTTACGATCGCCGGCTACAATGCCTATCACGGAAGCCCGGAGGCCTATTTCACCCATGGCCGTGCGGTGGTGGACCTGATGAATGCCACAGGTTTCAGTGCCCTTATTGTTGGCCCCAGGGAATACTATTTCGGACAAGCGGCAATAGAAGATCTGGCAAACCTGGCAGAGTTTCCCTTCATAGCAGCCAATATCATGAACCAGGATGGAACCCGCCCCACCTACCTCAGCCAGTTCTTCTACGACGAAGAAGCACGTTTCGGTATCATCGGCCTGGCCCCACGCTCCATCTTCAGCCAGAACCTTGCAAAAGATGTGCAGGGACTGGTCCTTCTCGACGAGGTAGCAGCCACCCTCGCAGCAGTTGCAGAACTCAAAAAAAAGGGAGCCCGTCTCATTGGCCTGTCTGCAGGCGGCATAAGCTGGGGTGGCACGCCGGATGCACCGGACACCCTACTGGCAGAAGCCCTGCTTGCCATAGACGGCATTGACCAGTACTGGTTCGGCTCAGTTTCACCGGATCAGCCCGATGGTATGGAAACTTTATACAGGAATGGCAAACCAAAGATCCTTACGGTACAATCCGGATCAAGGCATACCAATGGCTTCCAGTTGGCCCTTACCACCGTCAGTGACGATCCAGAGTCAAGTTCCTACCAGGACATACTGGTGGATTCCACAAATATGGAACCCGACCCAGCCCTGGTTGACTCGCTCTATTCAATCATCACTGCTACAGGCGATGTTATGAACCGCAGGGTTGCCACCGCCGCCAGGGACCTGGAACTGGACTTCGAAGCAGAATGCAGCATGGGAAATCTCCTGTGTGATATCCTGAAGGAATACAGCGGCGCTGAATTGTTCCTGCTCAACTCAGGAAAGATCAGATCCGCCTTCAGTGCAGGAACCATCACCCGGAAACACATCTATGACACCCTTCCCTTCGGCGGCAACATCGTTACCGTCCAACTCACTGGTCGCCAGATCCTTGAGCTTCTCGAACGATCCTGTTCCTTTGTGGGGAACTCCAAGGCAGGGAGAGGCTTCCTTCAGGTTTCAGGAATCAGCTTCATGTGGCGACCATCGGCTCCGCCTTTCCAGCGGGTAGTCAGGGAGGCAGTATTCATCAACGATCTGCCCCTGGAAGAAAACCGGCGTTATCTGGTAGGGACCGAAGCATACATCTTCGGCGGCGGGGACGGATATCAGGAGTTCAGAGCCGAGGGAATCGAGGCAGAACTACGTTATGATGAATCCATCCTCGTTCTGTTCGAGAATGCCCTGGCCAGGATGGGAACCATTGATGCCCGTGTTGAGGGTCGGATTCAAACCATCGAACGCTGGCGCCGTTGAAAAAGCCGGTTGCCGCTTCAATGGCCACCCCGACAACAGGAAGGTTGACAAGTGAACAGGCCCCGCATACGGAGCAAAATATTCCTGACCATGGCCATAGTCGTGGCCATTCCAGTTGTCGTCCTGTCACTCATGCTTGCCGTATTGTCAGGCAGGAACGAAGACCTACGCCGCCTTGACCGCTTCAGATATGCGCAGTCCTACCTGTCGGCCCTTATCGAGGACCGGAACCGACTGGTCATAGCACGCACTGCCCTGGTATCCGAAGACCCCCGCCTGTTTGCCGCGCTCGAGGATCCCTCCACCATGCATCAAAAAATACTGCTTCTGATGGCAGAGTACGGACTGGATGGCCATATCCTGAGTTCCACCAGTGATAGCGGATCCCTGCACCTGCTGGACCTGAGTATCACCCGTTCTGCCAGCGGACTTTCAGCACCAGCCCAACCAGTTGTAAGCCCCTCAGCAATACTCCTCTTCCACTCCGAAACCCTGGAATCCGGCAATTACCGGCTGACCGGCATAGGTTCCATCAAACGAAGTGAATTTGAAGTGCTGCGGGCTGGAATCGGAGCTGAGGTTGATATCATTCACCGGGACGATCCCCTGGGGACACGCATCATGACCACAAACCGGGATGGTTTTGGCAGAAACAGGGCGGGCACTCCTATTGAACCACCTCTTGATCCTGTTCTTTCTCCTGCACTTCATCCAGACCACGACCAGCCCCTTGGCCTTGAACAACGGTACGTGACAAGT
>JAVEXH010000245.1:0-5059 GCA_034004175.1 Spirochaetia bacterium | reverse complement strand
CTGGTCCCTCAGCCCGGAAGCCTATGCCCGCTTTCTGTGTACCATTTTTGACCTGTGGCACAATGATCATCTGCGCGGGACGCCAGCCAGCATACGCTGGTTCGACAATCTGGTGGGCATGGCCATGGGACACCCGCCGGAGAACTGCGGCATGGCCGGCCGCTGCAGTACCTACTTTACCGTTGAGGCAGATGGCTCGGTGTATCCCTGCGATTTTTATGTGACCGACGAATGGCGGCTGGGCAACATCAGGGATCAGCCCCTGTCGGACATGCTGTCCGGAGCTACAGCCAGACGTTTTGTAACAAGTTCGGAGCCGGTTGATCCGGCCTGCCAGGGCTGTTTTGCCTATCCCCTGTGCCGGGGTGGCTGCAGGCGGGACCGGGAACCCTTTGCCGGGGACTTGCCCGGCCTGAACCGCTACTGCAAGGCCTACAAGGAGTTCTTTGCCTATGCCGGGGAGCGGCTTATGGGCATGGCCATCGAGCTTCCTTATCCGGATCTGGCTCTCGGCGATGGCCTCGGGATCAGAAAATAATCCCGGATACCCATATCCAGTTCCCGTGCTTCAGGGGTGGTAAGCAGGAGGAAGATTCATTCTGCCAGTTTCAGCATCGCCTGCAGCAGCACATTGGCTCCCAGTTCCAGATCATCCGGGCTTGTGGCCTCAAGGGGGCTATGGCTTATGCCACCTATGCTCGGCACGAAGATCATGGCCGTTGGGCATATCCTGGCCAACATCTGGGCGTCCTGTCCAGCCCCGGAGGTCATGAGCTGGTAGGGCTGTCCCAGGAGCTCCGCAGATTCACGGATTGTTTCGATCACCGTATCATCAAAGACTACCGGTTCTGTACGTGACAGGCGGCGGATGAAGGTCTCCAGCCCTGTCTCCTTGGATAACTGTGACAGATAGTCTGCAAGCCTTCGTTCCGCCTCCTGCAGTCGGGATTCAACAGGATTGCGCAGGTCCACAGTCAGCACTGCTTCCCGGGGAATCACGTTGACCAGGCCGGGATCCAGTTTCAGCGAGCCCACCGTGGCTACCTGGCTACCGCCGAACTCCAGGGCCAGATCGTGGACAAAGCAGATGACCTGGGCTGCGCCCCAGGCTGCATCCCTGCGCAGGTGCATTGGCGTGGTGCCGGCATGATTCGCAGCCCCCCGGATGATCACTTCCTGCCAGGATATACCCTGCAAGTCTTTTACGACACCCAATCTGCCTGCGCCGGAGGCCAGAATAGGTCCTTGTTCGATATGGGCTTCGATGAAAGCCGAGGGCCTGATTGCTCCCGGTTCCATGGAACCAGCATACCCGATGCGTGCAAGTTCCTCTCCGATAGTGGCTGCGTTATCTATCGGCATGGCCAGGGTGTCTTCCACCGCCAGGCCACCTGCATATACAAGGGAACCCAGCATGTCAGGCTGGAAACGGGCGCCTTCTTCATTGGTAAAGACAGCCACGGCCAAGGGATGACGGGTGAGAATTCCGGCTTCCTTCACGCTTCGTACCGCTTCGAGTCCTGCAAGTACACCATAGCAGCCATCGAGTTTTCCGCCGGTTGCCACCGTATCGATATGGGATCCCGTCATCACTGGTGGCAGGTCTTCTGCCCCGGGAAGCACAGCTAGTATATTCCCAACCCGATCGATCTGTATCTTTAGTCCAAGCTCCTGCATCCAGGAGACGACAAGATCCCGCCCGAGTTTGTCCTCTTCTGTCAGCGCAAGGCGGCAGCAGGAATCATCAGGTTTGCGGCCCAGCTGGCCCAGGGTTTCAATGCTTTCAAGCAGGCGTTGCCTGTTTACCCGCAGTGTACGGTGATCGTTCATGATGTCTTTCCTCCAGTGCTTGCCGGTTGTGCCATCCGGCTTCTGTCCTGCTTCACGACAGTAATTGCTGTCTGAAACCCCGGGGGGATTTGCCTTCCATTTTCTTGAAGACCCGTGAAAAGTAGAACTCGTCTGCAAAACCAGTCTGCCAGGCTATCTCTTTTATGGCACAATCGGTGTGAAGCAGCAACTCCTTGGCCTTGTTTATCCTGATCTGGTTGATATATTCAACCGGAGTCCTGCCTGTATTGTTCCTGAACAGTTTTATCATGTTGCTTTCATTGAGGTTCACGCAGTCGCACAGCTCCTCTATCCTGATCGTGTTCATGAAATTTTTTTCTATGTATTCTATGGCCTTGTCCAGCCGTTTGAGGTTCAGCTTGTGGTCTTTGGGGAAAAAGCACTCACGGCAGACTTCATGTACAAGTTCCTGGCAGAGTATGGACAGCATCATGCCATAACCGACACGTTTCCCATGATAGGTCTCGTGAAGGCGGATGTAGATATCTTCGATCTTTGCATAGTTCGAAAGTTCAATGGTTGTGGGGAAGGGCAGCAAGCCTGGGTCAACGGTGAAAGACCATTCTTTCCCTTTGGCATGCGCGTTCTTGAGAAAATAGTTGATTTCCCTGTCATATCGCCAGTTTTCGTGGATATGGGTAGCCAGCATCCATGAAAAATGAACGGAATAGAAATTGATGGTGGTTCCAGGATTGGCCTCCATGGAATGCCATTCATCGTAATGCAGGTACAGCAGGGTTCCTTTTTTCAGGGGATGAATCTTGTCACCTAGGCGAAGCAGCCCTTCTCCATCGGCTATGAGTACCAGTTCATGGTCTTCTATGGTCCGCTCCCGGACCTTCCAGCGGGTAAACCGTGGACGATTTATGACAAAGCTGGCGTAGGGTATGAAATTGCTTTGCTCGAAGAAAAACGGGCAACTATCCATTACGATAGTGTAGCATGAGCTGCACAATAAAATAATCCATGTTTTGGATAATTTTATCTATTCACGGCTGGGATAATTGGCCGCATCCTGTCCCTGAATCACCACACCAGGTACTGGAGGTACGTATGAAGAGAGTCATGATCGCCGTATTGGTTCTTCTGTGCATGACAGGAATAGTGTCTGCAACAGGAGTCTCGGAAACAACCGGGCAGGTCTACAAGCTCAGGTCGTCGACAAATCTGGCTCCAGCGGGAACTGTCGGACGGGGCTTGCAGTATTTTGTGGATGAGCTGAACAAGGCTGCTGGTGGCCGCATCGAAGCAACCGCCAATTTCGGCAGCGAGCTGGGAAACCAGCGTGAGCAGGTTGAAATGGCCAAGACAGGATCACTCGAGATGGTGGTATCCGCTCCTGGCACCGGTCCCGGAGCCTATGTGCCCCAGTTGCAGGCCATAGATCTTCCCTACCTTTTCAATGATGAGGAGCATTTTGTCCGCGTGCTCAACGGCGTGGAGGCCGAGATGTCGCGCTTGCTCGCTCCCCACAACTTCGTGGCTATAGGCGGGCAGAATATGGGCTTCAGGCACATGCTCATCAAGCAGCGCCCCGTCAGGAAACCTGCAGATCTGCAGGGCCTGAAGATGCGCGGCCCCAACCCCGTGTTCGTGCAGATGTTCCAGGCCCTTGGTGCCAGCGGTGTGACCACCGATTGGAACGACATCTATACCTCCCTGCAGACCGGCGTCATCGACGGCATGGAAGCTTCTCCGGACATGATCTACTCCATGCGCTTCCAGGAGCAGGCCAAGTATTTCAGCAAGACCTTCCACAACGCATCCTGCGTATTCTACTTCTTCAACAAGCAGTGGCTCGAGAGCCTTCCTTCGGACCTGCAGAAGATTGTCACCGACACCGCCCGGAAGGCTGCAGCCTACCAGAACAAGATAGACCTTGAAGCCCAGCAGGCTTCCATGCAGAAGATGATTGATGAAGGCACCATCGTGAACGAGGTTGACGACATCAACGAGTTCAAGAAGCTGACCGCCCCCATGATGGAAACCTTCAAGGCCCGCGGTCCCGAATGGGCTGATTTCATAAACAAGCTTACCGCTATAAAGTAAGCATCTGCGAGCAACCCTGGCCAGGCATCTGACTGGCCAGGGGAAGCTGTCATGGGTTCCTGACAGGTCTGACAATTTCCAATTCATCATTGCGGAGGTTCCGTAGCGGGCGGACCTCCGCCCTGTGTACAAGGGGAGGCTGCCATGGGCAGACCGTGGTTACGGAATGCGTACAACTTCATAGACCGACTGCGGATGGTGGTCATCGTTGCCATTTTCGTGTTCATCATCTCCATCGGTACGCTGCAGATTTTCATGCGCTACACACCTGGCATAAACGCGCTGAGCTGGGTAGACGAGATCATGCGGTACCTGAACATCTGGCTGGTACTGCTGGCCTCCAGCATCGGTGTGAAGCACGGGGCGCATCTGCGTATGGATTATTTCCTGAACAAGCTTGTCTCTGGCTGGGGTATCAAGCTAGTTCGACTGCTGACCGAACTGGCAGTGATCTTTGCCTTGTTTGTCCTTATCTACTACGGTGTGATCCGTACCTTGGATAACCTGAATACCGTCATCCAGGCCTTGCCTGTGTCCATTGCCTGGTTCTATACAGCCATACCTGTGGGAAGCTTCCTCATGTTGATGGAGTTCCTGTTGATCTTTTTGAATGGCGGCAGACATCCGTATTACTCTCCAGCAAATGTCTGTCCCGACATTCTGGATATCTGAGGAGCAACCCGATGCTATACGTTGCACTTATATTCCTGATGCTCATCGCGCTGATCTTTGCAGGGGTTCCGGTCTTCATGGCAACCCTGCTTACCTCCATGACCTTCATGGTGGCTCTGGATCTGCCGTTCTCCATAATTGTGATCCGGGTATTCGGTGGCATAGACTCCTTCAGCCTGATGGCCATTCCCTTCTTCATTCTGGCCGGCAACATAATGATGGAGGCCAGGATCACCGACAAGATTGTCGGCTTTGCCAATGCCATGGTCGGCCAGTTCAAGGGAGGCCTTGGCCATGTGAATATCGTATCATCCATGCTGTTCGCGGGAATCCAGGGTTCAGGGGCGGCTGATGCTTCGGCGATCGGTGGTGTCCTGATACCGTCCATGACCAAGCAGGGCTACGACAAGGATTATGCGGTGGCTGTAACTGCCTCATCGGCGGTGATAGGTCCTATAATTCCGCCGAGCATAGCCATGATCATGTA
>JAVEXH010000244.1:0-5120 GCA_034004175.1 Spirochaetia bacterium | reverse complement strand
TCGGTGCAACTTTTTCGCGTTTTTGGCGCTACGTTACACCGGATCTGAAAAACAACATAGCCATGACAGATCCTACTTCATCGGGAACAACCCTGTTCACGGTTGCCGGTCTTGTACAGAATCCCCGTTATGGCTGGGATTACCTTCAGAAGCTGAAAGACCATGGTCTCCTGCTTGAGAGTGGTTCCAGCGCTGTGGTGAACAAAGTTGGCTCAGGGGAGTACCTTGTGTCCATAGGAGTGGATTACATAGCCCGGTCGGCCATGGCCCAAGGCGCCACCCTGGGCTTTGTATACCCCGAGAACGACATACCCATCATCGAGAGCCCGATAGCCATCATCCGCAATTCGAAGAATCTTGAGGCTGCAAAGGCCTTGTACGACTATATCATTTCCGAAGAAGGCCAGCAGGTACTTCTGGAGGAATTCACCATGCCGATCAATCCCGCCATGCGGCTTGACAATGCAATAGAAGTAGCCGCTGCAGAAAAGCGCATGTTGCCGGTGGATCACATAGCCCTGGTGCGTGACAAGAACACCATGCTGGAGCGTTTCGACAGCATCTTCAAGTAAACGCTCCCCATTCAGCGCCTGCGGTTTCTGGTTCTGCCCTGCAGTCCGGTTCCGCAGGCCACACCAATCGTCCACGTTCCATAGCAAGGAGTACTACATGGCCTCAGTCCAGATCGATGCCATATCTGTCGATTACGGGAAACACCGTGTCCTGGAAAAACTGTCCCTCGATGTAAGGAATGGAGAAAGCCTGGCGGTGGTCGGACCGTCCAGTTGCGGCAAGACTACCCTGATGCGCGCCTTGTGCGGCTTCATCAAAATCAGTGAAGGTACAATAGCAATAGATGGTGATGTCGTTTCGAATGGGGCTACCCGGCAATACATACAACCGGAGAAACGCAATATTGGAGTAGTCTTCCAGGATTACGCAGTGTGGCCCCACCTTACCGTACTTGAAAATATCATCTATCCCCTCAAACGACGGCGGGTACCCAAAACCGAAGCCCTTGATCGTGCCAGGAAAGCCTTGGCCCAGGTGAAGATGGCAGATTTCGGAAGCAGGCTGCCTGCCCAGTTGTCCGGTGGGCAACAGCAGCGTGTAGCTCTGGCCAGGGCTTTGGTTTCATCCGGCAGCCTTATCGTGCTTGACGAACCGATCACCAACCTTGATGCAAAACTGCGTGAGGAGATGGCCTATGAGATACGCAGCCTGCAGTCCAGTACAGGAGTAACCATCCTGTACATAACCCATGACCAGGAAACAGCCATGACCATTGCGGACCGCATGGTGATCATGGACAGGGAAGGCCTCATCCACCAGATAGGCAGTCCCGAGGAGGTCTGGACCAGACCCGAGGACAAGTACGTATTCGAGTTCCTCGGGGTGTCCAACTTTGTTCCCGTCAGGTTTGCCAAAGGCAGACTGGTGGTCAGGGATGACTCCATGTTCCAGCAAGTAGACTTCAAACCTGCCTTTAAAGGCGACGGACGGTTTGACAGCATGGATGATATCCTGCTGGCCATCCGACCTATGGATGTGCTGATGTACCCCAAACCCGGACCTGAGTTGCTGACCGCTATGGTGGAACGGGTAACCTACCTTGGAAACCAGTTTGATTATATCGTCAGCCTGGGGAGCATGAGGCTGAGGGTCCAGCAGGATTCCTATGATGCCTTTGCCAAGGGAATCCCCCTGGAAGGCAGCCCCTGCGGCCTCGACCTTGGCAATTCAGTGTTCTACCGGCGTTCCGACTCCAAGCGTCTGGAGCTCGCATGAATTACCGGTATTTCACTCCCGCAGCAGGAAACTTCACTGGAGCGAACTCAGCAGTGGATGAATCCGCAGCAGACAAAGGACGGCCACAATGACCATATTCGGATTTACTTTCGGCCGCGGCACAGGAGCCGCAATCGGCCAGCGCCGCATCGGGCTGGATCACGGACTGTATTTTCTTTCCGTGGGAATACTGGTAATCACCGTGCTGTTGCCGGTGTTGATGATAGCCTACAGCACATTTTTCCTCGATGGACGTTTTGACTGGCATATGTTCACCAGAGTCGTATTTGATTCCGGCAACCTGAAGTCGGTATGGAACACTATCATGATTGCCTTCTGGGTTACGGTGATAGGTACCTTCGTAGGTATCTTCTACGCCTGGCTGATCGGACGGAGCGACATACCCCTGAAGGGGCTCATGAAGTCTCTCTTCACCATTCCGTACATGTTCCCGCCATTCTTCGGTGCCATGGCCTGGAGCCTCCTGCTTGCACCTAGATCGGGGTACATCAACCGCCTGTTCATGGAGCTTAGTGGTTCCACTGCGCCGCTGTTCAACATGCACAGTCTGGCTGGCATCATCTTTGTGGAAATATGTTATTACTTTCCTTTCGTCTTCCTGCAGGTGGTAAGTGCCCTCGAGCGCATGGATCCTACTCTGGAGGAATCAGCCCGAATTGCCGGTGCGGGGCAGTGGTACGTCATACGGAAGATAACCCTGCCTCTGGTGCTACCGGCCATTGCCTCGGGAGCCATGCTCATCCTGATTTCGTCATTGTCCCATTTCGGCGTCCCGGCCATACTTGGTTTTTCCCAGAACATCTTCACCCTGCCTACAAAGATCTACCAGTTGATACGCAGGTCCGCAGGCAGCTTCCAGGGCATCCGTGAAGGTGCGGCCCTTTCTATTTTGCTGATTGTCGTTGTAGTTGGTGCTTTGTATATACAGAAGCGAATCCTGAAAACCGGACACTATGACATCATAAAAGGCAAGAGCATGCGGCCGATGCTGATCAAGCTCCGGGGAGCCAAATTGCCCATGCTGGCCATTTGTCTGGCATCGCTTGGTATGATAGTAGTATTACCACTTGCTGTAGTGATACTGGTTGGCTTCCTCAAGGCGTATGGACTACCCTTCAGGCTGGAAAACCTCACTTTCAGGAATTACCAGTATATCCTGTTCCGCTCGCAGATGGTCGTGGATTCCATACGGAACAGCCTCTTCCTGTCTGTCTCGTCAGGTGTCATCACCATGTTCCTCGGCGTCATGATTGCCTATGTGGTGGTGAAGGTGAAACCGAAGGGCAAGGGCTTCCTGGAGATACTATCTCTGCTGCCCTATTCCATGCCTGGCATAGTACTGGCCATAGGAGTCATCCTGGTCTGGAGCGGAGCCTTCTACATCAACCTGTACAACACCATCTGGATCATCCTCATTGCCTATATTGCCCGTTATGTTTCCTTTGCAATGAAATCAGCTTCGGCCTCACTGGAGCAGGTTCATTATTCCCTGGAAGAGGCGGCACGTTCCTGTGGAGCCACCCACCTTGAATCATTGCGGGATATTACCCTGCCGCTGATCCGGCCAGGCATGGTAGCCGGTTTCTTCCTGATCTTCCTGCCAGGCATGAGGGAGTTGACCACCTCGGTGCTCCTGTATGGTCCTTTTACCAGGACTCTTGGTGTAGCCATCTATTCGATGAATGCCGAGGGCAACACTGTCCAGTCATCGGCCCTGGCTACCATAGCCATAGCCATCATCATGCTTGGGAACCTGGTCCTGCGCTGGGCTACCAGGGAACGGAAAGGGCTGTAAGATGAGCAAGATACAACTGAAAGGTGTATGCAAGGAGTTTCCCACCCGCAGTGGAGCCAGTGTGATGGCGGTGAACAATCTGAACCTGACCATAGAGGAAGGGGAGTGTTTCTCCTTCCTGGGGCCATCGGGATGCGGCAAGACCACTACCCTGCGGATGATAGCTGGCTTCGAGGACCTGAGTGCGGGGGAGATCTGGATTGGTAACAGGGCTGTGTCCATAAAAGAGAAAAATTTATACCTTCCACCGGAGCACCGGGGCCTGGGCATGCTATTCCAGTCCTTTGCCGTGTGGCCCCACCTCAACGTCTTCGAGAATGTGGCCTTTCCCTTGCGGGTCCAGAAGCGATCCAAGTCTGAAGTGGCGGATGCAGTTACCCGTGCCCTGGAGCATACAGACTTGTCGGGACTGGAGACTACCTATCCAGCAGATCTCAGTGGCGGCCAGCAACAGCGCATAGCCCTGGCCAGGGCTATTGTAACCAATCCGAAGGTCATGCTCCTTGACGAGCCCTTGTCAAACCTTGACCCCAAGCTTCGTGAATCCATGCGTTTCGAGATAAAGACCCTGCAGCGCAAGTTCAACTTTACCATCATCTTTGTTACCCATGATCAATCCGAGGCCATGGCCTTGTCTGACCGGATGCTGGTGATGGACCTGGGCAATGTGATGCAGGCCGACACCCCCGAGACCCTGTACAACAAGCCGGCCAGCAAGTTTGTCTACGGTTTTCTCGGGCTGTCGAATTTCCTCGAGACTGAACTACGTGATGGCACGCTGTACGCCCGGGGCGAGAAAAGCCTGCCCTTGCCGGTTGTTCCCGAAGCTGATGCCCTTGAAAAAGAAGGCATACTTGCAACGAGGCCCAACGAGATTGCCATAAGCGGAACGGACAACGGAGGGTATCCTGCATTGGTGGTCAAGCGCCTGTACCTGACTTTCTGCATTGAATACCAGTTGCGGATAGGGGAACAGACCCTCAGGGTTCATACCTCCCATGCCAATGTGTTCAAGGAAGGCCAACGCTGCTTCATCGGCTTCAAGAACCCGCGGTGGTATCCCAAGGATTCTGCAGCCCTGGAACTGGAACGCGCGGCACGCCAGGTCGTCTGAACCTTGCCTGCCTGAACCGTACCTGCCTTGATTTTCTGGCCCTCCCGGTGCGATAGTCTGTGGTGATAAACTCCGATCCAACACCGTGGAGGGCACTGGCCATGCAGATCCTGATCTTCGTCCTCATTACCCTGGCAGTGGCAGTGGCCATGGAGTTCGTAGCCTGGTGGGAGCACAAATACATCATGCACGGCTTCCTGTGGGTTCTTCATGAAGACCATCACAAGCCCTTGCGCAAAGGCCTGCAGTTGAACGACCTGTTCGTCTTGCTCTTTGCCGTGCCTTCGTTTCTGCTGATCTTCCTTGGCTTGCTGTTCGAGGTCGACTATCTGCCGGCGGTAGGAGCGGGCAGGGCCATCTACGGGGTCTGCTATGCCCTGTTCCACGATGTGATGTTCCACA
>JAVEXH010000243.1:0-5124 GCA_034004175.1 Spirochaetia bacterium | reverse complement strand
GCTGGCTGACCATGATGGCCTTACAGGCCTGTTCAACCGCCGTTCCCTGGATGCCGAACTTACACGCAGGTTCGCGGCAGCCCGCAGCCTTGGAGAACCTGTCTCTGTCCTGATGATAGACATAGACCGGTTCAAGCAATACAACGACCATTACGGGCATCAGGCAGGTGATGAAACCCTCATCCGGGTGGGCCGCACCATAGCGGATGCCCTGGACAGACCCCAGGATTCGGCTACCAGATACGGGGGGGAGGAGTTCCTGGTGCTTCTACCCGGAACCTACGAGGCTGGTGCCCGGCAAGTGGCCAGGCGTTTGGTGCAGGCTGTGGCCGATCTGGCCATACCCCATGCCGCCTCGGATGTGTCCCCGCTGGTAACCATCTGCATCGGAGTGGCCACTCTGATACCCTCCGCAGGTGACACACCGGAGAAGCTTGTCAAACAGGCTGATGCCTGTCTGTACAAGGCCAAACAGGCGGGGCGCAACAGGATAATCTGCGAGTCATAGACAGCGTGACTGGCAAGCCACCCAGCTGGCTTGCCAGTAGACCAGCTGTCCGGCTGGTCGAACTTTTCAATCCTGCCTCATCATGATATAGTGCCGGCATGGCACGAAGTACCTCGAATGAATATGACGAATCAAAGATAAAAACCCTTTCGTCCCTTGAACACA
Organism: Spirochaetia bacterium; assembly: GCA_034004175.1. Classification (GTDB taxonomy): domain Bacteria; phylum Spirochaetota; class Spirochaetia; order Treponematales; family UBA12059; genus MIBM01. The sequence goes on along the minus strand of JAVEXH010000243.1, from coordinate 4,451 downwards.
TACGGTTACGGACTGGCATGTATATTGGCCGCCTCGGCAGCGGAAGCAATCCCGACGATGGCATTTACATACTGCTGAAGGAAGTAGTGGACAACGCCGTGGATGAATTCATAATGGGCCACGGCAAGCGCATTACCGTTACGGTCAGGAATGGTTCGGTGTCCATCAGGGACCGCGGGCGGGGCATACCCTTGGGCAAAGTGATCGACTGTGTCTCCGTGATAAATACCGGCGCCAAATACTCTGATGATGTATTCCAGTTTTCGGTAGGACTCAATGGTGTAGGCACCAAGGCTGTGAACGCCCTGTCATCACGCTTCCGGGTAGTCTCATACCGGGAAGGCAAGAGTTTTGAAGCCATCTTCGAACGCGGTGTCCTGAAGAAGAAGACCGAAGGCAATGGTGGCAGGGAGCCGGACGGCACCCTGGTGGAGTTCACACCAGACACGGAAATGTTCGGTGAATACACCTACAACATGGAATTCGTTGAAAAGCGCATGCGCCATTACGCCTATCTGAATTCCGGGCTGACTCTGGAACTGAACGGACAGGAGTTTGCCAGCGAGAATGGCCTCCTTGACCTGCTCAAAGACGAGACCGGAGAAGACGTGTTGTATGACGCCGGTTACTGGCGGGGCGACCGGATGGAATTCTCGTTTACCCATACCAATAATTATGGTGAAGAATATTTCTCGTTCGTGAACGGTCAGTATACCTCCGACGGCGGCACCCATCTGGCTGCTTTCAGGGAGGGCCTCCTGAAAGCCGTGAACGAGTTCTACCAGGCCAGCTACCGGGGCGAGGACATACGTGAAGGCATAGCCGCGGCCGTGGCGGTGAAGCTGAAGAATCCCATGTTCGAAAGCCAGACCAAGAACAAGCTCGGCAACGGCGACATAAAGCCCTGGATAATGCAGGAAGTGAAGCGTGGGGTAGATGACTACCTGCGTCGCAATCCTGTTGCAGCCAAACGCCTGCAGGAAAAGATAACCACCAACGAAAAACTTCGTACCGAGCTGAACATCGTCAAGAAAGAGGCCCGCGAAGCCGCCAGGAAGATAGAACTCAAGATACCCAACCTCAAGGACTGCAAGACCCACTTGGGGGACGGCCCTGACGGAGCAAACTCCACCATTTTCCTTACCGAGGGACAGTCGGCCAGCGGTTCCATGGTCAGCGCCAGGGATGTGTACACACAAGCCATCTTCAGCCTCCGGGGCAAACCGGAGAACATGTACGGCGAGAAACGGGTGCGCATCTACAAGAATGCCGAACTGTACAACATGATGATGGCCCTGGGCATAGAGAACGACATAGAAAGCCTGCGCTACGGCCGCATAGTGCTGGCTACCGATGCCGACTACGACGGCTTTCACATCCGCCTGTTGCTGCTTACCTTCTTCCTGACCTATTTCGAGGAACTTGTCACTCAGGGCCGCGTGTTCATCCTTGAAACCCCGATTTTCAGAGTTCGCAACAAGAAGGAAACACGGTACTGTTACAGTGCAAAAGAGCGTGACGAGGCCACGGCAAGCCTTGGCAGTACCGCTGAAGTTACCCGGTTCAAGGGCCTCGGCGAGATAAGCCCCAAGGAGTTCGGCCAGTTCATAGGGGCGGACATGCGCCTGGTACCGGTAGACGTCGGTTCCCTCAAAGCCGTACCGGAAGTCCTGTCCTTCTACATGGGCAAGAACACCCCGGCCCGCCGTGACTTCATCATGAAGAACCTGGTGGATGACCTGTAGACCTTCGAACCGAAAGATGAATCCTGACCTAAGAGCTTGAACGAGAGGCACCAGCGAAATGGCTTACGTAAAAAAGATCTTCAATGAAAACTTCCTGTACTACGCCAGCTATGTGATAAAAGACCGGGCCATACCAGATCTTGAAGACGGCCTGAAGCCTGTGCAACGGCGCATCATGCACACCCTGTTCGAAGCGGACGACGGTAAATACCACAAAGTGGCAAACATAGTCGGCTCCTGCATGAAGTATCACCCCCATGGGGACGCTTCCATCTACTCTGCCCTGGTGGTCCTGGCCAACAAGGAACTCTTCATAGACAAGCAGGGAAACTTCGGCAACCTGTACACTGGAGACTCAGCATCCGCCGCGCGGTACATAGAGTGCCGTGCCACTCCTCTGTCAAAAGACATACTATATAATCCGAAGATAACCGAATACGTGGACAGCTATGATGGACGCAACCAGGAGCCTGTGGTGTTCCCGGCCAAGCTGCCCGTTGTCCTGCTCACTGGCGCGGAAGGCATAGCCGTAGGCATGAGCACCAGGATACTGCCCCACAACCCGGTTGAAGTACTGGAAGCCGAGATAGCCTGCCTGCAGGGAGAAGACTTCCAGTTGTATCCTGATTTTCCCACCGGCGGTGTCATCGACATTGCGGAGTATGATGACGGTCAGGGCAAGATCAGCGTCCGCGCTACCCTGGACGTATCGGACCCCAAACGCATCGTGGTCAGGGATCTGCCCTTCGGTACAACCACCGAGAGCCTGATAGAAAGCGTGGAGACCGCCGCCAGGGCTGGTCGGCTGAAGATAGCGTCCATCAACGACTTTACCACCGACAAGGTGGAGATAGAGATACGCCTGGCCAGAGGCGAGTATTCCCAGGATACCGTTGATGCCCTGTACGCCTTTACCCAATGTGAACAATCCATATCATGCAATCTTCTGGTGATAAAAGGAACACAACCAACCCTGATGCGGGTACCAGAAGTAATCAGGCACCACGCAAAGCGGCTACTGGCCATATTAAAAGCAGAACTGGAACTGCAGATCCGGGAGTTGCTTGATGAGATACACGCCCGCACCCTGGAACGCATATTCATAGAAGAGCGGGTGTACAAGGCCATAGAAAACAAGAAGACCCAGGAAGGCGTGCAGAAGGCCGTGATAGATGGCCTTGCCCCCTTCGCCCCGGAGATCAAGCGTGAAGTTACCCTGGATGATGTGGAACGACTGCTGAAGATTCCAATCCGCCGCATCTCCCTGTACGACATCGAAAAGGCCCGGGCAGAACTGGAGCGGCTGAAGGCGAGACTCAAGGAAGCCCGGTACCATCTGGCCCACCTGACCGAGTACGGCATAGCCTTCCTGTCCGGCATAGCGGACAAGCTGCGTCCCCATTGGTCCAGAAAAACCAGGATACAGTCCTTTACCAAAGTGGACGCCCGGGAAGCAGCGCGCCGCAACATAGCCCTGCGCTACGACCCCGCCACCGGCTACCTGGGCAAGGCCGTGTCCTCAGGTGAGTTCCTCTTCGATGTATCGCCCTTTGACAAGATCCTGGTGATGCGCCACACCGGCATGTACAGCGTAGTGCCCGTACCCGACCGCCTCTTTGCCGACAAAGGCATGCAGTACTGCGCAATAGCCGAAAAGGACGCCATATCGTCGGTTATCTTCACCGTAGTGTATCGTGACGGCAAGACCGGCTATGCCTGCATCAAGCGCTGCAAGATAGAAGGCTGGATCACGGGCAAGGACTACCAATTGGTGCCCGAAGGCGGCAGACTCCTGTACTTCACCGCCGAGCCCAAAAAGACCTTCGTAGTGCATTACGAGCCCAAAGCCCGGCTCAAGACCCTGGACGCCCGGTTCAGGGTCCAGGACTACGACGTCAAAGGCCTGAAAGCCCAGGGCGTACGCTTGTCCAACCGCGTGGCCAGCTCGGCTGAGGCTGAGACCGCCCCCGGACTCTTTGACGCCAATGGCGAGCCGCCAGCCCCCACCGGCATGCCTGATATGCCCAAGGCAGTTGCAAAACCTGCTGCAAAGCCAGCCGCCAAAAGTAAAGCGGCAGCTAAAAAAACTGCCAAACCAGCAACCGGGAAGAAGGCCAGTACATTGGTTACTGTAAAGCCTTCCGGAAAAACCACAACTAAAACCAGCAAGCCGGAAAGCAAGTCAGCCTCCAGTAAGCCGCCGGCAAAGGCTGCTTCGAAACCTGCAGCCACAGCGGATACAACAAAGAAGACCACCGCAAAAGCCGCAAAAGATCAGGCAGGCAAGCCACCAGCCAAATCATCCGCGACTCAGGTAAAATCCGGAAAATCCGAAGAAAAGCACGGCGGCCTGCTTGAACGGGCATCGTCCAAGAAGAAACCCCTCAAGTGAACTGCTGTACTGGCAAGGAACTATGATGATGAATGAGGTTTTTTCCGGATATGCCGCAGCTCTTGACATTTTCAGGCCCATCAGATAAATTGCCCTTGCCCTGAGAGAGCATTCCCCTGTAGCTCAGCTGGCAGAGCAAGTGGCTGTTAACCACTGGGTCCGTGGTTCAAATCCGCGCGGGGGAGCTAGACAAAAAGACCGCCTTTCGGGGCGGTCTTTTTGTCTAAAAGCACCACACGCGGATTTGAACCGGAGGCTCTGTCCCGATCCAGCGATGGCGAGGCGCAGGACGCGCCGAGAATTGCCGTAGGCGG
>JAVEXH010000242.1:0-5137 GCA_034004175.1 Spirochaetia bacterium | reverse complement strand
CTCAGGCACTGCCAACTGGGACTCGGTCATCAAGCTTGCCACCAGCGCCAGGGGAAGGGACGAGGAAGGCTACCGGACTGAATTCATCGACCTGGCAAGGAAAGCGGCCACCCTGTCACGGGCGCAGCAGTAGGCCTGTCCCGGGCGCATCACTAGCATAAAAGCCGAAGCGGGCTGCCCCGGCGGAAATGCGGGCTCAGGCGTCAAAGGCTCTCACCAGGTTCTCCAGAGCATGGCAGTCCGGCTTGTCCAAGGCAAAGACGTTCAGGTGATCCATGGCCCGGGTCAGGGCTACGTATACCAGGTTGGCACTCATGCGGTCCACCGATTCCTCGTCATAGCCGGAACCGAAAAAGGGCGGCCTGTCAAGGAAGAGGAGCACCACCGGAAAGTCCAGGCCCTTGGCCGAATGCAAGGTGCAACTGCGAACCTGCCCGGTGGAATCAAAGGCAAAGTCAGGTTCCCGTATGTTGACCAGCGGTATGCCAAGAGGCTGCAGGCGCTCCCGTATGAAGGTTATGTCGTCGTTTGCCGGCACCAGTATGCCGATGTTCTGGGCCTCGTAGCCCAGGGTCTCGATGAACAGGCGCAGTCGCAGCACGAGCAGTTCCAGCAAAGCCTTCCTGTCCTGTGCTCGGAACAGCTCCGGCACAGGGCCGTCCCGGAAGGCTTCAGGGGCATTCTCGTGGTCGTGGCATGAATCGATGGACCGGTAGCGTTCTGCCAGCTCGTGTATCTGCACGGTGTTCCGGAAGTTGCTCCGCAGGATACGGGTCCGGCCGCCGGTGTCTATGCCGGTGCGCCTGAAACTGAAACCCGGCTGGTAGATGGACTGGTCGGCATCTCCCGCCAGCAGCACGCAACGCCGGGCTGCCTGCTTCAGGGCCTTGAGCACCACGGCCGGCAAGTCCTGGGCTTCATCGATGAAGACATAGTCCACCGATGGGGCCTGGGCTCCGCCATTGGCAGCACCGGAAGCACTGCCATCGGAGGCATCGCCGTCCGCGGCCGCATGCACCAGCTTCAGGGCGGCGTAGTTGCGGGTATAACTGCCGGCAGCCTCCATCTCAAGGGCTATGCTCTCGGCTGCCACCCAGGCGCTGTACCGGGCCGCTTTTGGCAGAGCCTTGCGCATGCCCTTGCGATCCATCAGGTGGGTTACGTACTCATCCATGCCCACATCGTTGGCCCAGATGAAGTTCTCCACCTCCGCGGCCAGTTCCCGGGGCTCCAGGCCTGCTACGGAAAAGCGCGAGGCCAGCTCGAGCAGGGTCTTGCCGTTCCAGTCTATGCTGGCCTTGGGATCAAGGGCCTTCAGGCGCTCCAGCAGGAAGCTGTCGGCGGTGGAGATCCTGTCCGCAGCCACCATGCGCCCGCTGGACATGAGGGAAGCCAGGAAGGCGTCGTATTTGACCATGGTCGTGGTGTAGGTAAGCAGGGCAACGCTGCCCTTTACTTCATCCAGCTCAAGGGTATCCTGCAGCAAGGCCTTGCCGGTGCCCAGTCCTTTGGCTTTCTCCACTGCCTTGAGCAGTACCAGGGTCTTGCCGGTGCCTGCCGAGCCTTTGACAAGGAAATCCCGGTCCAGGTTTATCTGGGACAGCACGGCCTTCTGCTCCGCAGTGAGGCGTACCACGGCACGCTCGTAGTCAGACCGGGTACGGGTGAAGACTGTCATGCGTAGCAGGGCATCCACGTAATCCCGGGCATCGGCCAACTGGTCCAGCTTGCCCCTGGCCTCTTTCAGCTCGAAGAGGGCCCGGGCCTTCTCTCCCCGCAAGGCGTCTATCTTCTCGTTCCTGGCACCGCTGGTTGCCAGGACTTCGGCAAGCTGCCGCTCGGTAGCCTTGAGGCTGGCCTCCAGGTTGTCCACCACCGCTGCCCTGAGGGTCAGCTCTGCCACCTGGTCTGCCAGGCTCTTGTTTTCTTCGGATTCTTTTTTGACCAGACTGCGTATCAGCGTATTTTCCTCTACCAGGGCGCCCATCGGTTTGCGGACATCCCAGGCGGCAAGATAGTTGCGGATGGCTTCCAGACGCTCGGGGGAGCCAATGCCGGCCAGGCGGCAGAAGACGTCCAGATGCTGGGTGGCCGCCTCTGCATTACTGCGTGGCAGGCCGTGGAAACGATGCCTCACGTAGTCTGTCTCGTGGTGGGAATGCTTGAGGGCATCAATGGACACCAGGCCCTTGAGCACCGCTCCTGAACTGCCGCCGCCGGCGTCGCCGCAGGCCTTGGCCGCGTCTTTGCAGTGGCTGATGAAATTTTCCACCAATTCGCCGAAGGAAACGTTGGCCATCTGGTAGTCGAAACTGTCACGTATCCAGCCTTCCACAAAAGCATGAACCGCCAGCACGAAAATTCCCGGGTCGGCGCCCTGGAGGCGCTCTATCCTGGCCAGCTTGGCATCCACGTCCTCTGGTTTCCTGAAATTCTCCGCGCCGCTCAGCATGGATACCTCACAGACCTTCCTCCCAGCCCTCGTCCGCAAAGGCCGACAGCCTCTCCTTGAGTGCCTTGCGGAAGGCATGGCCTGTCATGCCCAGCAGCCTGGCAGCCACTTCACGCTTGCCCTCTGCCTTGCGCAGAGCCGCACTGACATACTCCCATTCCACCTGCAGCAGCCGTGCCTTCAGGTTCACCCCTTCCGGGGGGATTATTACCGGTAGGATGCCAGGGGGAATTCCATCCGGCAGACCATTCGATGAGCTGTCCAGAAAGCCATCCATGCCCAGGCCTGCGCGTCCATGCCTGGAGGTTTCGGGCATGCGAAGGAGTTCTTCAGGCAGGGATTCCGGTCCCAAGGCCTCGCTGGCAGAAGAACAGGCGGCACTGCGGAGAGCATTCTTCAGCTCACGCACATTGCCAGGCCAGGGATAGGATTCCAGCACAACCATGGCATCCTTGGTCAGATAGCGGTTTTCATTGTACTGTTCGTTCCAGCCAGCCATGAAGCGCAGAGCCAGAGGCCGTATATCCTCCCGGCGTTCGCGCAGGGGTGGCAATCTGATGACCACCACCTTCAGCCGTTCGTACAAGTCCCGTCTGAAACGGCCTTCCTTGATCAGCGCAGGCAGATCATGGTTGGTGGCCGCTATCAGCCGGGCATCGGCCTCAAGCGGCTCATCGGACCCGACGGGAGTCACCAGTTTGTCTTCCAAAGCCTTCAGGAGCTTGGCTTGCACATCAAGCGACAGGTCGCCCACTTCATCAAGAAACATGGTCCCGCCCTGGGCAGCCCTGAACTTGCCGGCCCGCGTTGAGGCCGCACCGGTGAAGGCGCCGCGTACATGCCCGAACAACTCGCTTTCGGCCATGCTCTCCGGTATGGCCGAGCAGTTCACTTCGACAAAAGGTCCGGCAGCCCGGGAACCGGCCTCGTGGATCCGTCGTGCCGTCATAGTCTTGCCTGTACCTGTCTCACCGAGCATCAGCACCGGGTCATCGTATCTGGCCGCCGAAAATGCCTTCCGCATAACCTCGGCAAAGGCCGGCGAAACCACCACCGGTTCTTTGTCACCTGGCTCGGCAGAGGCTGCACGAGCGTCTGCCAGGCTTGTAATGGCGTTCATGACCCTGATCTGGCCCACGGCCAAGGCAGGCAGATCAGCTGGATTATAAATTTTCTTCGTAGTCAGACGCACCTCAGGTATGCCATCCAGCCTGACTTCCCTGCATTTGTAGGTGCCCCCGGCAAATCGGGCAGGGATGCCTTGCACCAGGGATGCCGGAAAGAGCCCCGAGCGGGCGGCCAGGAAGAGGCTTGTCTTCATCTGTGGGGTGCCCGAATCAAGAAGGAAGATCCATTCCCGGGGCAGGGAGCCTGCCCTCTCCTTTATGGTTTCAAGCCCTCGTCCAAGTTGCACCCAGATCTCTGCGTAGTCGATTACATCCTGCACCGGAAAATCTACCGGATAGAACCGCACCGCCAAACCTTCATCCCTGGCTTCCCGTTCCAGGTCACGGGCACGCTCAAGGAAGGTACCGCCGGTGCAGAGCAGCCAGGCTTCGTCATAACCCTGCCCGGCTTTTTCAGCAGCAAGCAATAATGACAGAAGTGGACCGGGCTCTTCGTCGGATTCCGGATACGGATCCCTCATCCCCACGAACGCGATCAATGATCTAGGTTTATTCATGTCGACCATCCTACCCTCCCCTATGCCAGCTGGCAAGCAGACAATTCAATGCATGAAGGGTGCCAATCCCCGGAGAAGCTATGTAGTTGATCAATGGCAGTCAGATGAGACAGCCTGATGAGGGAAATTTGTAACAAAAGTTGCGTAACCGTGGAACCGCAGTTACGCAATTTCACCAGCATATCAGTCAAAACCCATGGGCGCACTGGTTAAAACCATCAAACTCCCATTGTAAATGGCTTTGGCACGATTCCTGCATTAAAGAAGGCAAGCCGCTCAGCAGAGCGGTATACAAAAAGTCGATGTCAAAACAATGTAAAAATGGTTTTAGTTTTTCCCGGGGGGGACTACCAGGGGCATCCGATGGGAATCCTCTCCAGCCCTCGACATACGGGCTTCGCCCGTTCGAGTAATTGGAATGGGTTAGAGTGTGCGCTGAAAGCGCACTGTCGTCCTGTCTCGGGCTTCCGAGCCGCTTCCGTTCGCTGTCGGCGCCATCCATGGCGCCTTTTCCTCCCGTTGGTCGGCGCTCACTCCGGTTCGATTCCCATCGGCGCTTATAAACAACAAGACCCGCCGGTAGGCGGGCCTTGTTGTTCAGCGTCCGATGGGAATCGAACCCACATCTCCAGCTTGGAAGGCTGGGGTAATAGCCACTATACGACGGACGCAGTATCGGGCTGTTGCTGTTACTAAAAAACTAGCACTTCCAGCCCTTCAGAGTCAACCGGTATAGCATTCCAGCGTACTGCATTCGTAAGGCTGCTGGTGCCTATCGAACAAAAACCCCGGCTCCAATAGATGGCAACCGGGGTTGGTCAACCGGCTGCTCAGGAACCACCCAAGTGATTATCGAGCAGCCTTTCAGAGGGCGCTGGCCCTCCCTGTAGTAATCTTCAACTCTTGTACCTCCTTTCCCCACCCTTGCAGGCAGGCTGTGGACTCTGGCGATCAGCATCCGGAATACCAATCCCATGACTTACTGTATGCCATGGCCCTGC
>JAVEXH010000241.1:0-5213 GCA_034004175.1 Spirochaetia bacterium | reverse complement strand
ATACGGGGCCGCAATTTTGGCCGGGAACGAGGGGAGGCCAGGGTGGAATTCGACCGCCGGGTTCCCACTGCCTCTTCATATGTTTCATGGTCCGATGAACTGGTGGAAGTCCGGGTACCCTTGTATGCCGATTCCAGCCTGGTGCGGGTGGTGACCGAAAAAGGAGCATCCAATTCCAGGCTTTTCATGAGCCGGGCCCTCTTGCCGGTGCGTCCTGAAACCGGGGGTGCTACGGCCATAGTGCCCTTGGTCAACGCCCTGTCTGTGGAATCCGGGGCTGTAGGCTCCCTGTTGGCCATCCGGGGTCTGAATTTCGGCGCCAACCGCGATTCATCGGAAGTGCTCTTCTCCTGGGCCGGGACGGCTGCCTTCATAACTCCTGACGACGCCGCCGGCCGTGGCTTTGTGTCACCCTCCGAAGCGGCAGGTGAGTATGTCCAGTGGTCCGACAAGGAAATACGGGTGCGCATACCCGATGGGGCTGTCACCGGTGGCGTGGCTGTCCGTACTCCGCGTGGCCAGAGTGAAATGCTTTATTTCCAGGTTGAGGGCAGTCCTGGTTCAAAAAGCCACATAGGCCGCAGGACCTATGCCCTGTCGACTTTTGTCACCATATCCCGGGTCCAGGCAGGTGGACCCAATTCCCTGTATCTGTGGATGCCCTTCCCTGCGGACAGTGCATCCCAGCGCGGCATAAAATCCCTCGATCGTTCGATGGAAGCCCTGTTCCCCAACCATCTTGGCCTGTCCGCCTATTATCTATCGAACTTGCAGAATGACAAGCTGACAACGGTGGGCCATGATTATCTGGTTCAGGTATATGGCGTGGAAACAGAGATCGTTGCCGACCGTGTCCAGCAGCCTCCCACGCCGTTGCCAAGCCTGTATGATACCTTCACTGCTGCCGACGCCCTTGTGCCGGCGGGGCATCCCGAGATTCAGGGCTTTGTGAAGGAAACCATTGGCCGGGAGCGCAATCCATACAAGGTGGCCAGCCTTCTGTTCGATGCCCTGAAATCCCGCGTCAACGTTGATGCAGGTACCCAGCCTGCCCAGGTGGTGGAGGCTCTTGCGATCGGGAAAGGTGATGCCTGGAGCATAGCCATCCTGTACAGCGCCATGTTGCGTGCCGCTGGCGTTCCCGCAGCTCCCGTTGCCGGTGTCGTGGTCGATGATTCCAGAAAAGCCTGGAACCATGTCTGGGTAGAATTTTACCTGTACGGCCTCGGCTGGGTGCCTGTTGACCCCGTACTGGCCATGGGAGCCGACATAGGCCAGTTCAGGCCTCCTTTCGAAGACCGCTCACGCTATTTCGGCAATATGGACGACAGGCACATTGCCTTTTCCAGAGGCCTGGCACGGGTAGATCCCATGTCGCCCGAGGGTCGTACGGTATCAGCCGATCGTCGCTACTCCTTCCAGACCATCTTCGAAGAAGCAGTGGGCGATATTTCCGGCTATACCTCCTTCTGGAGCGACGTGGAAGTAACCGGTATCTACTGAGCAACCCGGGGCTGAGTACCCCCGCTTGTCGGGATGTCGGGGCAGTCGTTCTTTTCGTCTTTCACCTTGGGTCTGGTTCGTGGTATCCTGTAAATCCGCGGCTTTCAGGAAATGAAGCCGTAAGGATTGCGGGATGGATCGTCCGCAACCGCGTTTCCATAAAGGAGGAACCCGTGTCATACATGCAGAAGCAGGATCCGGAAGTCTGGAAGGCCATTGGACAGGAATCCGATCGTCAGCGAAACAACCTGGAATTGATAGCCAGCGAGAACTATGCATCCAAAGCTGTCATGGAGGCCACTGGCTCCGTGCTTACCAACAAATATGCAGAAGGCTATCCGGGCAAACGCTACTATGGTGGCTGTGAGTATGTGGATGTCACCGAGGACCTGGCCAGGGACAGGGCCAAGCAACTGTTTGGTGCCGACTTTGCCAATGTCCAGCCCCATTCAGGCTCACAGGCCAATATGGGTGTCTATTTTGCTGCGCTCAAACCTGGAGATACCATCCTGGGTATGGACCTTGCCCATGGAGGCCATCTGACCCATGGTGCACCGGTATCGTTCTCAGGCAAGATGTACAATATTGTCAGATACGGTGTGAACCGCGAGACCGAGACCATAGATTACGATGAGCTTGCCCGTCTGGCCAGGGAGAACAAGCCAAAAATGATCGTGGCGGGTGCCAGCGCCTATGGCAGGATCATAGATTTCAATCGTTTCAGGGCCGTTGCAGACGAAGTCGGCGCGCTGTTCATGGTTGACATGGCCCATATCGCAGGACTTGTGGCGGCAGGAGAGCATCCAAGCCCCATCAAGATAGCTGATTTCACCACCACCACCACCCACAAGACCCTTCGCGGCCCCCGTGGCGGCGCCATCTTCATCGGTACCGACAAAGAGAACTCCATCGGAGCCATGACACCCAAGGGTGACCGGACCAAGCTGTGGTCCGAGCTTGTGGATGGTACAATCTTCCCCGGCATCCAGGGTGGTCCCCTGTGCCATGTCATCGCAGCCAAGGCTGTAGCCTTCGGCGAGGCCCTGACTCCTGAATACAAGGCGTACATCAAGCAGGTGGTGATCAATGCCAAGGTATTGGCAAAGTCCCTGGCTGATGGTGGGGCGCGCATCGTTTCCGGTGGTACCGACAACCATCTGATGCTGGTGGACCTCTCCCCCTTGGGCATTTCGGGCAAGGAAGCCGAAAAGTGGCTTGATGCAGCCCATATCACGGTAAACAAGAACGGAATTCCCTTCGATCAGAAGAGCCCCTTCATTACCTCGGGCATACGCGTCGGTACTCCGGCCGTTACCACCAGGGGCATGAAGGAAACGGAGATGGAACAGATTGCCGGTTTTATCATGGATGTACTAAAGTCCAAGGGCGACGAGGCGATAATAGCAAAAGTCCAGCGCGAGGTCGGAAAACTGACCGCGCGCTTTGGCTTGCCTGCTGATCTGTAGGCCGAAATAAGACAGCCCCCGCAGATTGACAACCTGTGGGGGGCTCCCTATACTTCAGTTTCAGATATCCGATGGGGGAAACGGTAACGGCATGGAAAATCCTCTCCAGCTGACGTTCGTGAATTTCAAAAAAGACTCATACATAATCGTCGAGGGTAAGCAGAATGCCGACCGCTTCTACATCATCAAAGCTGGCAAGGTACGAATCTCCAAGCAGGTCGAGGTAGTTGAAGAAGAAGGGGGCAATATCTATGGCCCTGGAGATTTCTTCGGCGTCGTTTCTACCATGTCCAGCCACAGCCATATCGAAACAGCCCAGGCCATAACCGACGTAACCCTCATCAGCGTACAACGGGATCAGTATGGTACTCTGATAGAGAAGAACACCCCTGTAGCCATGAAGATCATCATGGGCTTCTCCAAGCGCATGCGCTTCCTTGACGAAGCCCTGACCCGGATTACGCTGAAGAACACCGCTGAAGCCGATCCTTCCCATCTGTTCAGGGTGGCTGAATATTATGCCAGGCAGAGCCAGTACAACCAGGCTTTCTATTCCTACTACCAGTACCTGAAGTTCTGTCCCAATGGCCAGCATGCGGTGGTTGCCAAGGAGAGGATGCTCAAGATCAAGCCCTTCTCCAAGGCCGTGTATCTGGATGGTTCAACCGAGGAGTTCAACCGGTTCTACCCCAAGGACACCATGATCTTTTCCGAGGGCATGCCCGGCTCGGAGTTGTACATAATCCAGAAGGGCTCCGTAAAGATCACCAAGATAGTTGATAATACCGAAGTTCTCCTTGCGGTGCTGAAGTCCAGCGACATCTTCGGCGAGATGGCCCTCCTGGAGAACAAGCCTCGTTCTGCAAGTGCCATAGCCTACGAGGATGCCTACCTGCTGGCGGTGAACAAGGCCAACTTCGAGCGCATGGTCCAGGCCCAGCCCCAGATCGTTACGCGCCTGACACAGCTCCTGTCCGAGCGAATCTGGTTCATCTACAAGCAACTGGCCAATACCCTCATCAGCGACCCTCTGGGGCGCATGTACGATGCCTTGCATATCCAGCTTGAGAAGACCCGGGTTCCGGTCCGCCAGGGTGCCAGTTACACCTTTGATTTCGGTCCCAAGGAACTGGTCAGCATGGTTGGGCTGCCCATCAGTGAGGGCAACATCGTGGTCCAGCAGTTGCTTACCAACAAGCTGTTCCGGGTCATAGAAAACAAGATCGTAGTGCAGGACATGGGAGAGATAGTCAAGCAGGCCGAGTATTTCCGCAAGATGCAGAAAATAGAACGGTCCCGCAAGGAATCCCAGGCTACCCGCTAGGTACCCAGGCCATTGAGCGATACCGACCATCCCGATTCCGGAACCATCACCGTAAAATCCACTCGCCTCGTCACTCTCGAGGGTCTTTTCCTGGCCCAAGGTCTGGAAACCTGGGCTCCCATCGATGGGGAAACTCTTGCACGGGGCCTTGATTCCGGATTGCCAACCGGGCCGAAAGCAATGCAAATGGCCAGGCAGGCGACTTTGCAAGCCAATGGGCAGGCGTGCGTGCAAGCGGTCAGTTCTGGAGCCAGAGGTGCCATCGCCGTAGCGCTGCCCTACGATCCGCGGCCTGCCGTGGGCATTGGCGATACTGATCTATCTGGGGGGCCTGCCCCCTATCTGCGGGTAGGTGCCTTTGCCTCCGCCCACCGGTATGCCGCTCTGGCCCGGCTGCTCAAGGCTGTGGCCAAGAAGCTTGCCGCAGTCACAGGACATCCGTACGCCTCTTTCCGGGTGGCGGTGAACTCCAGGCTTCCTGAAAAACGGCTGGTGGAACTTTCCGGCCTGGGATGCAGAGGCAGGTCAGACCTCTTGCTCACCTATGCCTACGGGCCGGCCTGCATCCTCGGCGTGCTGCTCCTGCCCTTTGATCCGCTCGAAGCCACTGAGCCAGACCACATCTGGGGAAATGATGCCGGTACGGCTCCCCTGTCCCCCTGCGGAACCTGCCGGGCCTGTGCCGATGCTTGTCCCGGCAGGGCCATTGTTGGCGATGCGGAATGCTGTACCAGTTTCAGCGTGCCTGGCTCAAGCCAGACATACCACCGGGAGTCTTGCATCCAGCACTGGATGTCCACTATGGATGAGCCCCCACAGGCTCTGCGGCCTGCCTTTGCGGGTCGCCTGTATGGCTGTGATGCCTGTATCCTGGCCTGTCCACTGTCTGTCAGAGCCTGGCAGCCTGACCGGTCAGATGG
>JAVEXH010000240.1:0-5214 GCA_034004175.1 Spirochaetia bacterium | reverse complement strand
CGCTCTTCCGATCTAGCTCCCATCATGGCCTCATACTCATCCTTGGCAAAAACAAGTGAATTCTTTATTGACTCCAGTCTCCAGGACGCTTCCTTCATAGCCTCGGGATCCCAGGCACGTAATTGAGCGCCCCGGGCTACCAGGCCCTCGCAAATGGCAATTGCCGGTGCTTCACGCATGTCATCGGTGTTTGGCTTGAATGCAAGGCCCAGTATGGCTAAAGTTTTACCTCTCAGAGATCCAGCACCACCAAAACCTGCCTCTATCTTGTCCACCATCCGGATCTTCTGCCTGTCATTCGCTTCTATGGTGGTTTCGACAATTCGCATGGGTTCTCCATATTCCCTGGCAATCATGGCCATGGCATGGGTATCCTTGGGAAAACACGAGCCCCCATAACCAGGTCCTGGATGCAGGAACTTGCTGCCTATCCGGCCGTCCCGCCCCATGGCCTTGGCCACATCCTGCACATTGGCCCCAACTTTCTCGCAAAGGTTTGCCACTTCGTTTATGAAGGTAATCTTCACTGCCAGGAAGGCATTGGAGGCATACTTGATCATCTCGGCGGTCTCAAGACCCGTCTCGATGTATGGGGTTTCGTTCAGATAAAGAGCGCGGTACACCTCTTTCATCAACAACCGTGCCTGCTCACTTTCGGCACCGATCACGACTCTGTCAGGATGGGTAAAATCCTGCACGGCCGAGCCTTCCCGCAGGAATTCAGGATTTGATACTACATCAAAGTCAAAGGTGATGTTTCGTTTCTTCAATTCTTCCGCGATCCAGCCATGGACCTTCCGTCCTGTGCCAATGGGTACAGTGCTCTTGTCCACAACCACCTTGTATCCGTTCATGGCCCGGCCTATTTCCCTGGCTACTGCCTCTACATACTGCAGATCGGCGCTGCCATCATCAGCCGGCGGTGTACCCACGGCAATGAACACCACCTCGCTAGCCTGCACCGCCGGTGCCAGACTGGTTACAAAGCTCAGACGCCTAGCCTGGACATTGCGCTTTACCACATCATCCAGGCCAGGTTCAAAAATCGGAATCACACCCTTTTCAAGAGCATCTATCTTGGCCGCATTGTTGTCTATGCATATAACTGTATTACCAAAATCTGCAAGGCAGGCACCGCTGACCAATCCGACGTAACCTGTTCCAACCACCGCAATCCTGCTCATGACAACTCCTGTTCTCCATCAATAATTTCCGGATCTGTTCCATATTCACTATTGTTCTTGATCATCACTGTACACATACTTGAAAAACGCCTCTATCCGCCCCATGAAGGAGGCTGAGAGCCGGTCACGCAGGACTCCCAGCATGTCAAAGGCTCTCACTGCCCCAAGCCCATAGAATACCCAGTAGTCGCCTTGTTGATAGGCATGCATTCGCCAGATCAGGTTGCCAGGGCTCACAGCCTTGATATTGTCATAAGAAAGATGGCTGGTGTTTACTCCTGAAAAAACAAGTCCATCTGGTTTGAAATCCCATTGATAGACCGACCCATACTCCCCGAATGGTACCATGAACTGAAGAGTCTCAAGGCGACCCTTGGAAACCCGCTCGCCCGCAGCCGGACCCTTGGTGCCGCGCACCCAGTCAAACAGCTCATAGTATTTCTCATTGCGCCGTGACCAGTACGGAATCCCCGCATACCCCTCGAAATCCAGAAGCCTTTCCTTGATCAACGGTAGTAGGGCTTCGGCCTGGCCCTTCGGCAGAACCAGTATCACTTCCCCTATGTAATTGTGCCCGCCCTTGCGGATGGTATCCTCGATCTCCGTGTAGAAAGACGCAGATGCAGGAACCGAAAGATCCCGCCATTTGTCCGGCTGCCTGAATACAGTCTGGCCGGCTGAAAGATCACCAAGTTCGGAGGAAGAGAGGTTACGGAAAGTGGCTGCCGGATGCCCGGTCTGGGCCTCCAGAGGAAGAACAGACAGCAGGCCAAGAAGTACAATAGAAAGGGATATGTATCTCAAAATCACTCCATGTAAAGGGATAGTATTGGTACTGATTCTCATGGATATATCGGTATCCTCTGGATCAACACATAATCCATGCCATCGTTACTTCTATAAACCATGATCTCGACCCTATCCAGAAATTCGGCTACTCTGAGAAAGGTACTAGGCGCACCTCTATCAGCAATTCCCCGGGCATGGCCTGCATCGATATGAAGCACAGACCCGGCGTTGAGTGTGCTCTGATTGTGGGTGTGCCCGAACAGGTAGGCATCAACTCCTTCGGCTTCCATCAATGCCTGAAAACGATCCCGCTCTGCGGGAAATGCATTCAATGAATCATCTTCATGCCGTAATCTGCCGCTTAGCGCGTCTGGTTGTGGATAGGCTGGTTCATGGCCAACAACCAGTAGATACTGCTCGACTAGCCCAACCAGTTGGGATTCCAGCCATGCATACAACTCGTCTTTCACAGAGCCGGCAAGGAAGGATGCAGGACCTTCACCGGTAGAATATTGATTAATAACCACGATCCGGATGGACCCGACTGAAAAGGAGAAGCAGGAACCGCCGTCATTTACTGGTCCAGGCTCGTATCCAGGTAGAACGTCTTTCAGCCCAGTATAACAGGTTTCGAGGAAAACCATATCGGAACCAGTCTCCGCCTCATGGTTTCCGATCACTGGCACCCAGAGATGATCGCTGCCCATCACACTCCCGATTGCAGCAGCAACAGCATCGGGCGGATCAATATCACCAGGCAACAACAGGAAACTGCCCGGGCCGAGGTTGTTGATCGCATTGAGAGCCCCCTGGAACTCCTGAGGACCGAGGTAATTCCGCATATCAGCAGCTACATAAAATTCAAATAAAGGGGTGTCATCCGGAGGGTCAACAGGAATCAGCTCCGGTGCATCATTCAAGGAACATGAAGAAAATACAAGTATTGCCAGGAACAACCAGTACATTGTCAGTACTTTCTTGTTCATGTATCCAACCCCCCGTATCAGGGATACTCAGGCTCCCCTAATTGAAAGCAAGAACACGAGACAAGGCAACAGCTTCCTGAACACCTGTAGTCCCTTCCTCGGACTCAACAACCAGGGTACCAGGCGTACTTCCAAGCCTGGCAGCCTTCAAGGCATCTGTACCCTTCACCAGCAGCACCCCGTGCCTCTCGCAGGCAAACTCCAGTATGAAGTCAAGGTCGGAACTGCCGGCCAGCACTATGCGGCCTACACCTTCTCGCCGGGCCTTCATCACAAAAGCCTCTATCAAGTCGCGGTACATGCTGGCATTGCGGGCGCTGCGCTTGAAGTAGCGGTAGGTTCGGTGGGCTATCTCGTTTACCCCGTCGGGGCTCAGGGCATAGTGTATTGTCCGTGCATTCAGGCGCCGCAACAGCACCCAGCCCCTCTCTGCAAAGCGCTTGAGCAGGGCATTGGTCATGCCCAAAGACAGGCCCGCCGCTTCGGCAAGGTCCCGCTGGGTAAGCGGGCGGTCCTGCTTCTGGGATGAGTAGATGCTTTCAAGTATGGCCAGCTCGGCGTCTTCCGGTCTGGAATCCGCTTCCTGGTCTATGGTGATATCGGTGATCATGGGTCCTTTTGGGGTAATGGAGGTGGATGATTCAGACTGCTCAGATCATTCAGGTGATTGAAAACCGGGCCGGGCGCTGCCTAGAATGACAGCCCGGGCATGCAGGGGGCCCTTCCTGCCAGGGAAGGCGGAAAGGGTCCCGGGGCTTTCCCGGTTTCAGGGCGCCTGTAGTCCCGGCGCCCCCGGCGCGGCCGTAACGCGCTGCCTGGGTCGGTCGGAAGTATGCACTGGCCAAGCCCCGCTGCGAAAAGAAACAAGGCTGGCCACTTTTGTTCAATCTCCGAACAACTTTAGCACGCCGGAATGGCTATTTCAAGTATCCAGTAAAAATTCCGGTAAAAATCCTGCATTTAGGCTAGTGCATCAAGGCTGGTCCAGGGCTGCAGAATAATAGCCGCTGAACTCCCTGAAATCCTTCATGTGCTCAGTCGCTATGGAAAACACTATGGCCCAGTTTATCTTCTCGTAGGCATGTACGGCAATGTTCCTGAACCCAACCGAAGAGGAGAGGCGCTCTGCCAGGTCTTCTGGCAGGAGCCCTCCGCTGGCCGCCGAAATGAAGGCCTGAGACATGGTTTCGGGAACCGGCAAGCCGGAGTTGCTCAGCCAGTGCAGGGTAAGATCCACACTTATCTGGACAGCCCTCTCGATATTGACCACGATGATATCCTGCAGATCAAGATCCTTTTCAAGGACTTCGATGCTTGCCGGTCTTTTAGCCTCCACCCGCCGTACACAGCGCAGGAGGGATTCCAGCTTCGTCTGGACCAGATCCTTATCTACCATCTGCAAATTCCTTTATGCGCCTGGCCTGGGCTGCACGCACTATGGGCTGTATGTCCTGGATGAACTCCAGGCTCTCAAGGGCAAGGCTGTAGTACAGCTGAGGATTGCGGTTCAGCACAAGTCGGCCATTGCACAGTACCCTGTGCAGGAACAGGCCGCCGGATCTTCGTAGATCGGCTATGTCCGTCTCCCTGCCGCAGGCAAGTGAAACGGCTGTAGCCAGCTCAAGCAGCTCATCGGGGTTCATTGGATGGTCCAAGGCTACTGCCAGGTCTATATCGCTGTTTTTGCGCAGGGTTCCGGCTGCTGCCGAGCCATGGAGTACGGCCAGGTGCAGATCCGCCCTGGGCTCAAGCACCTTCAGGATGGCCGCAACTGCTTCTGCTCTGGTCTGAACTGGCATTCCGGCCTCCTTCCTGTAGTCCTTCAGTTCGTAGCTATTACATTTTATACCAGCTAGCTACTGTCAGAAATCATCCTTGACCAAAGGATTGATTACCATGACTCCTCGATAGGTCTGGCCATTGTTCAGATCTTCGGAAAAAATGAACTCGCAGCTGGCTTTTTCTGCAGCTGCGATTATCAAGGAATCCCAGAATGACAATCGGGAAATCAGACTGATATCTATCGCTTGCTCAACTAATTCCAGATCGTTGTTTACAATTTCCATATTATGGAAGTTGTGAACTATATTTTTGACCGTCAGTGAATCCGCATTGAGTTTTCTGGTGGCTACAACATAGAATTCCTTGATTACCTGCGTGGAAATAACCGGCTGATGCGATTCGACTATTTTTTTCAATGTTTTTCGGGCTTTTTCCTTTTTTTCACTGTTATTTTGATCAATGGAATATACAAG
>JAVEXH010000239.1:0-5215 GCA_034004175.1 Spirochaetia bacterium | reverse complement strand
GAACTGTTCGGCTACAGGAAAGGCGCCTTCACCGGTGCCGACAAGGATAAACCTGGCCGATTCCGGCAAGCTGACAAGGGAACCCTCTTCCTTGACGAGATAGGCGACATATCCCCAGCCATGCAGGTAAAGCTGCTGCGGGTACTCCAGGAAGGGGTGTACGAACCGCTGGGAGCCGTAGAGTCCGAGACGACAGAAGCGAGGATAATCTGTGCCACCAACCACAACCTCAAGGAACTGGTAGACCGTGGAACCTTCCGCAGGGATCTTTATTACCGCGTCAATGTCATAAGGCTGGCGTTGCCCCCGCTCCGGGAAAGGAAAGAAGACCTACCCGACCTTGCCGAGTATTTTCTCCGAATGTACCGTCACCGGATAGGCAAACCAATAGAAGGCTTCTCTGAAGACGTGTATGCCGCTTTTTTTGCCTATGACTGGCCTGGCAACATACGCGAACTGGAAAACGTGGTTGAACGGGCTGTTGTGCTCTGTGCCAGGAGGCGGATAGAGACTCCTGCCCTTCCTCAGGAACTGCGCCAGATTCCGGGCAGCCATGGTGCAATCCTGCCTATGGGCACACCCGGGAATCCCGCAGTCAGCAGAACTCCCGCTGCTGCTTCGCCTGAAATCCGGATTCTGAGAAGCGAAGCCGAGGCAGACGCCATCCGGGACGCTCTGAACCGGACCTTCTGGAACCACGCCCAGGCAGCTGTGGAGCTGGGCATACACCGTTCCACCCTGTACAGGAAGATGGAAAAATATGGTATCGCGAAGGAATGAGCATGAATGGCACTGGGCTTGGTGGCAGCGACACATCTGTCCTGATAATGCAACAGATGTGTCTCACCGTGTCGCAATCAAGCGACGGTGCCATGGACTTCGATCCCTGCCCAAGCGAGACAGCAAACCGGCAGCCTGAGGGGGATGGCAGGAAGAGTCAAGACAATACCTTTTCTGATAATGAATTGCATCACAGAGGCAGGCCAGGGATCAGAAACTTGGCATGAACCTGAATCAAACCTGCTGATTGGCACGGTCCATGCTTATAAGTCTATATGAACATGGCGATTACCGTATGGAACCAACGCATTGCACCGGTGTTTGATTCCGCGCGTAATGTAATCATCGTGGAAGTCCGGGAAGGTCGTGAGACTGGACGGCGTAGCCTTGAACTGGATCAGATGGATCCTGGGGGCAAGGCGTGGTTGTTGCGGAATGAGGGAGTAACTGAGCTGGTCTGCGGCGCGATTTCACGCGAAGCCGAGGCTATGGTGCGGGATCAGGGCATCCACGTCATTCCCTTCATCGCCGGAGAAGTGGAATTGGTTATCCAGGCCTGGATTGGAAGGCAACTGGATCATGATACGTACTCCATGCCAGGGTGCGGCCACCGGCGACGCCGGAGAGGCCAGGGCCGGGCCTGGAGGACACAAGGAGGTTGATATGCCTAGAGGTGACAGAACAGGTCCCGATGGAATGGGACCGATGACGGGTCGGGCAGCTGGATACTGCGCTGGTTATGGCGCTCCTGGCTATATGAGCCCCGTGGGTGGCAGGGGGCTCGGCTATGGCCGTGGTTATGGCCGCGGCGATGGCCGAGGGCTCGGACGCGGCTACGGAGCCGGATTTGCCGGTTACGGCAGGGGAATGGCCTGGGGCTATGGACGCGGCTGGAACCGCGGCTACGGCTATGCTCCACCGGTACCCATTACTCCGGAGGCTGAGAGGACCAGCCTGGAACGGGAAGCTGCCTATATGGAAGAGGAACTCAAGGCTATACGCAAACGCCTTGACGACCTGGAAACCAACCCGGCCGACTGAGAGGGAGCATCATGCCAAGAGGAGACGGAACCGGCCCGGCCGGCGGCGGTGGACCGGGAACCGGTCGTGGTGGCGGAGCCGGTGGAGGCAGGGGCACTATGACCGGTGGCGGCAGAGGACGCAACAGTGGCGGGGCATTCGGTCCTGGGGGATATTGCATCTGCCTGGGCTGCAATACCCGCATCGCACACAACCCAGGGGTCTCATGCACTGACCTCAAATGCCCCAACTGCGGCCGCCCGATGATCAGGGAAGAGCTGTACAACGAAAGAAAGAAGAACTGATGCCTGATATCGTCATAGCCAGCGGCAAGGGTGGAACGGGCAAGACCACGGTCTCCACCAACCTTGCCGCTTTTCTCGCAGAAAACGATCCGGTAGCGCTGATAGACCTGGATGTGGAAGAACCCAATTCGGGGCTGTTCATCAAAGGGGCTGTGGAGGTTTCCAGAACAGTCAGGAACAAGATGATTCCTGAATGGAAACCAGCTGACTGCACCCTCTGCGGAATCTGCCAGCAGGTCTGCAATTTCCACGCAGTGATCAAGCTTGGCACCGAAATAATGGTTTTTCCGGAATTGTGCCACGGCTGTTTTGCGTGTTCGGAGCTTTGCCCTGTAAACGCCTTGCCGATGAAACCAGTCCGGATGGGAGAGACAATCCGCTCGGAACTGGGAAGGCTCACTTTCATCGAGAGTCGCCTGGACATTGGACAGGAACAGGCTGTGCCACTCATAGCGCAGACCAAGGCCGATGTTGCCCGTGATCTTCATGACACCCGGTACAGGATCTATGATGCCCCTCCAGGAACGTCCTGTCCGGTCATCGAGGCAACCAAGGATGCGGATTTCGTCATCCTCGTAACCGAACCGACGCCATTCGGACTCAACGACCTGAAACTGGCGGTGGAGACCATGCGCGAGCTCGGCAAGCCGCTTGGCGTGGTAATCAACCGTTCCGGCATCGGCAACGACGCGGTCGAAGCCTACTGCCGCGACGAAGACATCACCGTATTGGCCAAACTGCCGAACGACCGTCTTGCAGCTGAATTGTACTCCCGGGGCGAATGCATATACACGGCCTTGCCAGCCTTCAGGCTTGGGCTTGAAAAAATTGCGTCGTTTGTCCGGAATCTGCCGGAAGGAAAACCCTCATGAAGGAAATTGTCGTAATATCCGGAAAAGGCGGCACCGGCAAGACTTCCATCACTGCCTCGTTTGCAGCCCTTGCGGCAGACAAATTGATAGCCGCCGACTGTGATGTCGATGCCGCCGACATGCACCTGCTCCTGAAGCCGGACATGGCCAAGGCTGAGGACTTCTACTCCGGTGAAACAGCCAGGATTGACCCATCCGGATGCACAGCCTGCGGACGCTGCCTGGAGGTTTGCCGCTTTGGTGCGGTCAAGGTGATAGATCAGATGTACTCCATCGATCCTTTGTCATGCGAGGGATGCGGATACTGTGCCCGCGTCTGCCCGACCAAGACCATCACCAATCACCCAGAAAAAGCCGGTGTCTGGTACCTGTCACGTACGAGGCTCGGTTTCACGATGGTCCATGCCAAGCTGGGCATAGGCGCTGAAAACTCGGGCAAGCTTGTAGCCCACGTGAAGAAGCAGGCCAAGGCAGCCGCACTGGCCCAGGACAAGCAGTACGTGCTGGTGGACGGTTCACCGGGAATTGGCTGCCCTGTGGTCTCCTCACTCTCGGGTGCCAATTACGTCGTATTGGTAACCGAACCCACTGTATCCGGCGTGCATGATCTGAAACGGGTCTACGAGCTGGTCAAGAAGTTCAATATTCCCGCTGGATGCATCATCAACAAGGCCGATCTGAACCCCGGGATGACGGAATCGATACGCCAGTTCCTTGAGACCGAGCACATTGACCCGCTGGCCGAGCTTCCATACGACGAAGGGGTCACCAAGGCGATGGTCGCTGGACTGACCATCGTCGAATATGATACGGGAATTTTCAAAGAGCAATTGCAGGCTGCGTGGGCGCGCGTCTGCCTAAAAGTAGATACAATCTAATCACAACCGTTAACTGGAAACACAAGAAGGAGCATACTGTATGAAAATTGCATTCACCGCCAAAGGCAAGGACTGGCAAGCCGAGATCGACCCCCGCTTTGGCCGGACAGACTACATTGTAGTGTATGATGAAGCAAGCAAGGAATTGACCAGCGTTGACAACCGGGCTGTAGAAGAAATCGCCCACGGAGCTGGTCCTCAGACGGCCCAGAAGCTTTTCGATTTAGGGCCGGATGTTTTGATAACCGGCAATGGACCTGGTGGCAACGCAGCCACTGTCCTGCAAAAAGCACAACTGAAAATTTTCATCGGTGCCGGCGGTATGACCATTCAGGCGGCCTATGATGCGTACAAGAAAGATGCCCTCAAAGCTCTTGCCAGATTCATGATGGAAACCTCCGGCATGCACTTCATCAGAGCAGCCTTCGCGACCGATGACGGGAAGACCTTCATAGACCGCCATTTCGGTGATGCAGGTTGCTTTGAAATTGTCGACATCAGCGACTCCGCCATGATCAGGATAAAACAGTTGAACAACAGGAGTGCCGAAGATGAATCCTCCCATGCCGACATAAAGAAGGCGGGAAGCATCACGAACCTTCTGAAGTCGGAAGGGGTACAGGTGGCCGTGGCCAAAGTATTCGGGCCAAACATCATGCGCATCAAGAAGCACTTTGTGTGTGTACGCATGAATGACCCGGTGATCGAAGAGGCCGTGGTGCGCCTGCAAACCCATATCGGAGAGATACAGGGAGAGTGGGAAAAAGGCGAACAGCGGGGATTCCTTAACCTGTTGCACGCAAAGGATGATATCCATCACGACCAGATCGATATCTGAAAATGTCCTGACTGCTTCTGCAGACTTCCCGCCTGTTGCGACGGTTCTGACAGAATATCCAGATCTCCCGGGTTCAATCAGTACGGTCATGGCGATGATTGACTCATCCAGACCTGTTTCTGCCCATGGCTTGCAGGCCTGCGGACTGATGTTTATAGTATTTTCATGAAACGAACCATTGTCTTGCTGGTGCTCTGTGCGGTAATGGCCGGTCTGCTTGCCGCACAGACACCTGCAGGTTCTGCGCGAAACCTTGGCGCAGCTGCCAAGGTGGCCTTCATATCGGCGCGTAATCTGGATGTAGATCCGCGTTCGGATTATGTGGGTGGTATCATCCAGGGACTCCTGCTCTATGACCTTACCCGCACACCGGGTGTGGATCTCATCGACCGTTCTAGTCTGGACCGTGTGCTTGCCGAACAGGAGCTTCAGCTATCCGGCCTCATCGAGGATCAAGGCAGTGCACTGAAGGTAGGTGGACTCCTGGGTGCGGATTTCCTGATATATGCGGAATATGTAGCC
>JAVEXH010000238.1:0-5252 GCA_034004175.1 Spirochaetia bacterium | reverse complement strand
ACCGTCAATGATTGCATACAGCATACAAGCGATGGTGCCGCAATTCTGGTGGGCTGGATAGGGCAGATGTTCATTGGAATCTACATGGCCATTTTTTGCGCTGTCCTTGGTTGCCAGACAATAGTGATATGTTTATCGAATGCGTTTGAAGGTCTGTTGAGAGCGTTCAGGATGGAAAGCTCTGAGCAGGAGCCATGGAGTTTACCGACAGATTTTCTGCAGGGATCCTGCGCACCTCCAGACCTGTTATTGCCCGGGCTTCGGATCCGAGGCCCGGGCGGGGAAGCATCCGGGTTTATTTCCTGGCAGGGAACATCAACGCAAAATCCCGGGCCTTGCCGGCGGCTGCCCAGTTCTCGGGAATGATCTTCCAGTTGCTGTCGGATGCAGCAGGAATGGCACCCTTCTGCTTTTCGAACCACTGGGTAAGGTAGATGCGGAGATCCCTCGTGGTTGCGCTGGTTACGTATTTCATTGAAAGAAGATCGGGTGCGGGAATTCCAGCACCTTTTTCCAGGATGCCCCCACCACCCATGGCCCGGTAGCTATTGATGGCTACAGAGTAGGTTTCATCCAGGCTGAAGGGTGAACCGTCGGACATGGACTGGATGGCTATCCTGGAGCCTGCAGGTTTTGATACATCCACTGTGTATTTGATCCCGGCTACCGAGTCATAATTGTAAGTGGCAACCTTGGTGGCGGGGAGGTTTGATCTGGTATCAAACACGATCCTGCCATCCGCTCCGGTTTTGAAAGCTATGAGGTTGTCTTCCGGTCCTTCCATGGTATTGAACCAGTCGCCGTAGCTTATCTCCATGAAACCTTGTATCTGCTTCCCGGTGAGATCCATGGTATAGAGCCAGTTTTCATACCGGTAAAGGCTGAACATGTCACGAACATAGACCGTACCGTCCGGGCTGGAAGGAACAACAGCGTTTACATCAAGCGGGGCACAGAATGAAATCTGTGCTGGCTTGAGCTTGTTGGCTGGATCCTTGGTCAGTTCCAGCTGGAGGAGATGTACCATATCCACAAACGAAGAATCGCCATAGAGTGAATCCTGTCCCTTCATCACGCCGTCTACCTTGCCGATCGGCCGTGAAACCCAGGCTTTGGCAGCCTGGAACTGCGGGTCGAACTTTTTCATGAAACTCTCATCCGGCGGTACACCGTCAGTGCTGACAAGCTTGCCTGATGTTTCCTTTGACCAGGTTTCAGTGTCCTTGTTCCAGCGCATGGATACAGTTGCAACGACGATCTTCCGGCAGTCATCAAGAGCGCCGAAAATTGGTATGATGTCGCCGTCCGGATTCTTGATATCAACACGGGTCTTGGTGGAGGGGTCGTAGCCTTGGCCTTCCCAGCCCTGGTGGTCATGGCCGACGAAGACGAGATCCAGTCCTGGCACTTCCTGTGCGATGATCTGCGCGGCATTCTCGTTCAGGGGTGTGTCGTAATTCTCGCCCTTGGCATAGGTATAATCCACACCTGAGTGGAACAAGCCGATTAGCAGGTCGGGTTTTTCTTTTTCCTGGATGATCGGTACCCACTTCTGCGCGGTCTCGAGCATATCCTGGATCTCGATGCCGGAGTACAGGATAGTTGGAAAATTCTTCCGGAACCCGGGGGTGGTAAGACCAAGTACCGCTATCTTCAGGCCACCTTTCATGATGATCTTGTACGGGGTGAAGTAGGGCGCTTTGGTTTTTTCATCCACCAGGTTGGCGGAAAGAAGACCCGCATCCAGTTCCCTGCGGACTTTGTCATAGACTGCATGGCCGGTTTCCACATCATGGTTGCCGACACCGATCGCGTCATACTTCAGCTCATTCATCATTTGTGAGAAGACACTTGGTTCCTTGTCGGCCACAAAATTGTAGTAGTAGATGATTGGCTGGCCTTGCAGGTTGTCCCCGCCATCGAGGAGCAGTACCTGGGCTCCTGGCTTGGCTCGTTCCTGCTTGATGATGGTTGCAGCCTGGGCAAGATTGGTGGCCTTGGGTTTGTTTGTCTTGAAGTCATACGGGAAGAAGGCACCATGTGTGTCGGAAGTCTCGATTATGGTGAGTACGAAGGGTTGGTCTATGTATTTCTCGGCAACTGGTGCCGCGACTGTTGCTGGTGCGGCTACCGGGGCTGGAGCTGGAGCCTGGGTAACCACTGGAGCAGGTGCCTGCTCCTGGACCGGGGTTGAGGTGCATGAAGAGAGGGCTATCAATACCCCCATGATCACTAGAAAAACAGACTTTGCTTTCATCGCTTCCTCCTGGTACAAATCGGGTTTGAGCTGGAATGGAAAACTTTGTTTTTTTCCGTAATCGGCTATGCTACACCCTGCCCGGGTAATTGGCAATAAAAATTGTTAACAATGAAAACAATGAAAACTGCGGTGAATGTATCAAAAATTTTCCGGGACTGAGCTACTATGGTATGATGGTCTTGCAATCATAGGCACTCATCATCACAGTTTCTGGGAGGATTCCGTTCATGAGCACATGCACAGTAGATGCCGGAATATGCGGGCTGGGCAGTACAATCCGGGCCACTTCCGAGGATGGACAGACCTGTACCCTGGTCATCGAATCCGAATGCGAAGCTATCCGGGCCATGGGGGAAGAACTCAGGGAGCTTGACGGCTACTCAGTTGCCTTCTTGCCCTTTGACCGGAATCCGGTGTACCAGGCTGCGACGGCGCACTATAAACATGCTGCCTGTCCCGTACCCTCGGCTATCATCAAAGCTGTGGAGGTTGCCTGCGGACTGGCTCTGCCCAAGGACGTGACCATGAAGGTGGAACGCTGAACAGTTGCTGAATGCCAGCGGCTGCAAGCAGACTGGAACGGCAAGGGGTTCTTCACAGGCAATGGATACGTCACAGGCAACGGGACCGTCGGCTCAGCCTAGCTCGAAGCGCCTGATTTCCATGGTCGACAGGTCGTAGGTGTACAGCTGGTTTTCCAGGGCTGGAGTGTTGCCGGTAATGATCCTGCAAGCCTCGGCCAGCTGTACGGCAGCAGCAAATGCGGGGCCATACACTTGGTTGCCAAGCTGCTGTTCGTCGCCCCGGTCGGCCATGGCAGCCACAGGCCCATAGAGTCTGGCCACGCCGGCCAGGGCTGGGCTGGGCCGGGGTTCAGGCGTAGCCCCTGATCCGGTCCGGGTGTTGATTCCAGACTGGGTGGAGACCTGGCCGTACCAGCCCGCAACCGCAGCATGTACCAAGGGAATGCCGTTTCGGGCACAGGCTTCCGACAGGGCTATGCGGGCGCTGATGCTGTCCAGGCCGTCCAGGGCAAGCCCGGCACCGGCAAGCAGGCGGTTGGCGTTGTCAGGATCCAGGTGCTCCTGGTGGGGTTGTACCCGGCAGGCTGGATTTATCAAGGATGCCTGTCGCTCTGCCTCTTTCACTTTGGGTTGTCCCAGGTTGGCGGTTGTGCACAGGGCCTGCCTGTTCAGGTTGCTTTCATCAAATACATCGGGATCCACGGCTACGATGCTGCCAACGCCTAGCCTGGCCAGGCCCAGTATCAGGTGGCCGCCAAGACCGCCGCAGCCTGCCACCAGCACGCAAGCCTTGTGCAAGGCTGACTGGCCTTCAAGCCCGAGGCTTCCTGCATTGCGGGCATAGCGAGAAGGCAGGAGCCCCGCTTCAAGTATGGCAGACTCAAGTTCAAAGGCGTCTTTGCCGTAGAGCCTTGCGGCTTCCTGTTCGGCAACCCAGGGTACGAAGCCATCGGCCAGGGTGGATACAAGAAAATCTTCAAGCGGTAGTTCCATGGTCACTGGCTCCCCGGGCTGTAGTATAGCATCGATCCTGGCCCAAGGGGATGGTCGATCTGTCTTCAGGGAACTTCGTGGCAGTAAAATACTGGTTTTGTCCAGCGGTGTGCTGATAAGCGTACCGGTTTTGAAGCGTCATGGTGGAGTAACTATGATGGCCGCCCCCGGACTGGGTACAATGGACCTGGACATCCTGGAATTGGGCAGGATGGTACTATGAGGCGGTGGTGATGGCTTCTCCTGCTGAGGAAACTACTTACCGCAGCACTGCTTGTATTTCTTGCCTGAGCCGCAGGGACAGGGCTCGTTGCGGCCGACCTTGGGGGTATCGCGCACAACGGTTGTCGTTTTTACCTCGCCGGACTCGTAGAGCCAGTTTCCGTCCTTCTTGATGAACTTGGCGGTTTCCCGGTGTTCATCCTTCAGGCCGTCCATCACGTACGAGGCGGCAAACTCCACAACACCTTCATTGTCTGCTGGTCCGCCCTTTTCGGTGCGCAGGATCTTCAGGCCACGCCACTCGGCCTTGGAACTCCAGCGTCTGGTGGCATCCTCGTCCAGATCGCCGTCCTGGACGCAGCTTTTCAGGATGTGTTCTATGGCTCCTTTGGCGTAGGCAGTATAGCGGCTGCGCATAAGGGCTTCGGCTGTCCTGGCAGGGGCAGTGCCTGCGATGACAGGACCGCAGCAATCGGCATAGCTCAAACCGGAGCCGCAGGGACAAATATCTTTCATGGGAGATCCTTTATATCAGGTTTGCATCTATGTACCCCGAAGGGGGGCTTTTGGACAAGTGCTACGGGTGGACCAGCGGAATTTTCATGCCGGATCGACCCTGTCCGCGCCTGCAAACCGCAGGTACCGTTGACTGGCTGTTTCAGGAGACGGATACACACCACGCTGGGCAGGTGGCAGGAGTATGGAGATGCGGTGCATGATCTGGTCCGTCATTTCACGTCTGACCTCCCTGGTGACCGGCAGGTTACGGCCGTCGACATCCCGGGGCGGCACCAGATGGAAGGCTTCCCCGACCCTGAAGGTAAAGGCTGTCCGCTTCCGTCTCTTCAGCATGGCCCAGAACAGTTCTCCCCCTGTGTGGGCAATGGGCAGTATGGGAGCTCCTGATTTGAGTGCTATCTGGACCATCCCGGGGTGGCCCTGCTGCAGCCGGCCGTGGCCGCTGCGGGTTCCTTCGGGTGCAAGGATCAGGATACGGCCCTTCTCCAGTGCAGCGAAGGCCTTGCGCATGGCCGACAGATCGGTGGCCTGCCGGTTCAGGGGTATGGCATCCCAGCAGAAGGCCAGGAAGGCCAGGGCCGGGTTGTCCCAAGTCTCCTGCTTTGCCATACCCACAGAATCCCGGGGATACAGCCAGGCATAGATCAGGGGCACTTCCAGGAAATTGACATGGTTCATCACAATGATCAGCGGACCCTTGCGTGGAACCTTGACCAGTTCTCCGGCTTCAACCC
>JAVEXH010000237.1:0-5256 GCA_034004175.1 Spirochaetia bacterium | reverse complement strand
CTGATGTAGTGGAAGCCTGTTCGGAGGCTGATGCCATTCTCCTGAACCTGGCTCCCATGGATGCATCCGTGGTTGCCGGTCTGCACCGCTGCAAGGTTGTCTCACGGTATGGGGTGGGAATGGACAATGTCGACCAGGCCGCCTGTGCAGCCAGGGGAATCACCGTTGCCAATGTGCCTGGCTATTGCGATGAGGAAGTGGCTGCCCATGCCCTGGGTCTGATGCTTGATCTGGCCAGAGGCATAGCCGAGCGCAATGCCTATGTACGTGCCGGTGGATGGAATGTCATGAGCCCCCAACGTGCAGTGAATGGGGCCACAGTAGGCGTGCTTGGCTTCGGTGGCTCGGGCAGGGCCTTCTGCCGGGCTGTGATGGGACTGAGGCCTGAACGCATACTGGTCTGGAGTCCCCACATCAGTGAAGCCAGGATACGGAGTGCACTTGGAAGCCTGATCGATGCTACCGGCATCGTTGTACAGGAGGCGACCATGGCCGAAATACTTGCAAGGTCCGATTTCATTTCGATACACCTCAAGCTGTGCCAGGATACTCTGGGGCTTATCGGCCAGGCCTCCCTGGTTGCAGTGAAGCCCGGACTGATACTTGTGAATACCTCCCGGGGTGGCATCGTCGACTCTTCAGCCCTGGCGATGGCCCTGGATGACGGGAGGGTGGGAGGAGCCGGTCTGGACGTTCTGGACCAGGAACCTCCCAGGCCTGATCATCCCTTGCTTGGCAGGTCCAACGTGATACTTACCGACCACTGCGGGTACCGCTCGGAGCGGTCCATCAAGGAGCTGAAGACCCGTTGCGCCAGGAATGCCGCCAGGGGGCTGGGACTCCTGACATGAAAAACCAGCAGCGTGGAGAAATGGCTGTATGTGGCTTCGAATCGGTGATGGCCCTTGCGAAATCCAGAGCTGAACTGATCCAGCGATTCTTCTATCTGCCCGAGCGTGCCAGGGACTTCGGCTTCCTCTGCTCTGCCCTGGCTGCATCCCGAAAGGCCTACCGGATTGTGACGGCAGCAGAACTGGAAAAACTGTCAGGCACCGTGCATCACCAGGGCGTAGTCGCCATGATCCGCAATGATGATCCACCCAGGGTGGACGATGCCCTGGTCCTCAGGTGGGCTGCCGCAGGCCGTCGGATAGTTGTAATGGACAGGGTCGGTGATGACCACAACTTCGGCTCCATAGCCCGGTCGGCAGCCTTCTTTGGTTGGGATGCCATTGTGACCGGTGACGACGATGGTTCTGCCAGGTTGACTACCAGCGCCTACCGGGTGGCCAGAGGGGCCTTGAGCCGCATAGCTGTTTACCGGGATGAGAGTGCTGCGGTCTTTGTGAGACGCTGCTCGGGGGTACTGACCACTGTAGGGGCCGACCATCGTGCCACCAATGAAATCCGGAACTTTGCCGCACAGGGGATAGTCCCCGCGTTGGCCCTGGTGCTTGGCAACGAGGAAACCGGCCTCTCTGAACCTGTCAGGAAGTCATGCGACAGCCTGGTACGGATTGGTGGTTCCGGTACTGTGGAAAGCTTGAACGTATCCCAGGCGGCCGCGGTACTGCTGTACGAGCTCGGGTCGCATGGACCGGATGACAGCAGGTCCGGGTAAGGGTGCCGCAGCCCGGGAGGAGAGTCAGCATGAGGGTGATGATCGATTCGAATATCCTGGACCGCCTTGATGCAGACACCGAAGCCCTGGATGAACTGATGAACCGGCGCGATATCATGCTTATGGTCACACCTGCCCAGGAACGTGAAATTGCAGCCACCCCCGATCAGGCCAGACGTGATCATCTTCAGGGCACCATTACGCAGTTGTGTCGGCGGTTGGCTCTGCCATCCCCTCAAATGCCCCTGGTTGTTAAGGTTCCGGTAAGGAAAGCGGAATCAGCGGACGATACAATCGTTGCCGTTGCTGTGGCCGCAGGCTGTGACCTGCTGGTCAGCGAAGATATCGATGTACTCAACAAAGCGCTTGCTGCTGGCAGC
This sequence comes from Spirochaetia bacterium, assembly GCA_034004175.1. GTDB lineage: Bacteria > Spirochaetota > Spirochaetia > Treponematales > UBA12059 > MIBM01. The sequence continues at coordinate 3,255 of JAVEXH010000237.1, read as the reverse complement.
CATGCCATGGACTGGAAACTGTTTCTTGAACGGGTGGTCTGGGGGTCAAAGCCAAGGCGTCGAAAAAGCTGAACGCTGTACCTGGCCCCGGTATTTACGACGGGAAAAATAATCAACAAACCGGCTTCTTTATATTTTCTCCAAAAAGTGTGATACATTGCATGAGGTAGGGGAGACGGTAATTTGAGAAGAAACACCTTGAAGGCCTCAGGCCACCCAGTCAGGTTCCAGGGCTCCAGCCACAGGCTGTCTACCTTGGATTGTATCAGTGGAGCAGGATGGAAAAAGCAATGTATATAATCATCCTGGCGTTGGTGGCCTCGTGGGTATTCGGCGCATTTTCGTATCTGGCCGGCAGGCGCAGGCGGCGAAGAGGTGAAGCACTGTTACGGATGAACGAATCGGCCATAAAGCAGTCGGAGGAACGCCTGCAGGTTGTCATGGAAACCATTCCCGAAGGTGTGGCGGTGGCCGACGCGGAATCACACCGCTTCGTATTCGTGAATGGTTCTTTCGCGCGTATGCTTGGCTGTGAAAAGGCCGAGGTGTACGCCTTGAGGCCCGAAGATATCCATCCTTCCCAAGAAGGAATCCGGATCGCCGAAAACAGCGCCCGGTTGCTGCGTGGAGAATCCAGTGTCGTCAAGGGGATACAGGTGATCCGCAAAGACCGGAGCGTCTTCCTTGCGGATGTCGAGACCAGCATTCTTGAGATGGACGGGAAACCCTGCTTCCTGGGAGTTTTCTCGGACGTTACGGAACGCATACGGTATGAAGAAAAAATAGCAGGCCTTCTGCACGAGAAGGAACTGCTCCTCAAAGAGACCCATCACCGGGTGAAGAACAATATGAATACCGTGCACAGCCTTTTGTCATTGCAGGCCCAGGCCCAGCAGGACAAGGGGATACAGTCCATACTCCAGGATGCTGCTGGCCGCATTCAGGGCATGAGGCTGCTGTATGACAAATTGTACCTCTCCGAGAATTTCCACGAACTTGGGGTCAGAGTCTTCTTTCCTCCCCTGATTGAAGAAATTCTTGGTGTCTTCCGTCCTGATCCACCTGTTGCCGCCAGCGTCGACCTGGATGACTTTTCGTTGAGTGCAAACATGTTGTCACCCCTGGCCATAATAATCAATGAGTTGGCAACAAACTCCGTGAAGCATGCCTTTGAGGGCAGGGCTGACAGGCGGATCTCCCTTGTGATGAGGAAGGAAAGTTCCTGCATTACCATAGTCTATGAAGACAACGGGATTGGCCAGCCTGAGTCTGTCAATCTTGATAAATCAACAGGTTTCGGTATGCAACTCGTTGAGATGCTGGTTCAGCAGATGGGCGGCACCATCAATATTGACAGGCAGGGAGGGACGAAGTACACCATTACTGTGACGGTATGATTTTCGGAGCTGTGCCAGACCCTGGCCTTGAAAAGATTGCGGCGGCAGCAGCCGACCGGGAGCAGGAAGGGAGCTTCATGAACGAAATAATCCAATCACTGTACAGCAGGAAATCCATCCGTTCCTTTACAGATCAGACTGTTTCGGAGGAAGATCGGCAACTGATAGTCGAGTCGGCCATGCAGGCTCCCACGGCCGGGCTGCAGATGCTGTATACCATCCTGGATATCCGGGACCAGGACATCAAAAACGAACTGGCTGTCAGTTGCGACGAACAACCCTTCATAGCCAAGGCGCCTATGGTGCTGGTCTTCCTGGCTGACTGCAGGCGGTGGCTGGACCTCTACCAGGCCGCCGGGGCTGTATACCGGCAACCGGGGCCGGGCGACCTCCTGCTGGCCTATGCCGACGCTCTGATAGCTGCCCAGAACGCCGTTGTGGCTGCGGAGTCTCTCGGCCTAGGCTCCTGCTACATCGGAGACATCCTTGAGAACCGGGAAACAGTGGCAAGACTTCTGAACCTTGACAAGTTTGTGGTGCCTGCGGCGATGCTGGTCCTCGGTTATCCATCAGAAAAACAGAAAGCCGTGCAGAAGCCCCAGCGCTTTGACCGGAAATACATCCTGCAGCAAGATCGTTACTCCCGGCTGCCTGAAGAGGATCTGCGGGCCATGTTTGACGCCCGTTTGAATGAGCAAACGAGCCATCAGGATGCAGGTTCGGGTTTCGAGGAGTACATCAAAGCTTTCTGTGAACGAAAGTACATGTCTGACTTCGCGTACGAGATGACCCGGTCTGCGGAGGAGTACCTGAAGGCTTTTTACCGAACACCCAAATTGCGGTAGAAGAAATCCTCAGGCATGGCGCAGGCGCTGCGCTCCCTCTCCACTGTTTCTTCGTACTTGACCCACCACACATAGAGGTCTGCAACCAGGATTTTCCTGCGGAGGGAAACCGCGCCAAGCTGGGCTGCCAGCTCGCCGAAGGGCTGGAAGACCTCTTCGAGCCATGATTGCGCGGCCTGGGGGAAGCTGGGTGCAAGGCCTGTCTCGTCTGCAAGGTAGCGCAGATGCCTCTCGATGTCTGCTGTCAGGATATCGTACCGGGCTTCCCGACCAAAGCAGAACCCGTCATCCTGCAGGGATCGAGGCAAGCCTGTTGCTGTGAAGAACCTGTCCCGTTCATGGTCCGCTATGGCCTTGAGCATCTGGCTGGTACTCATGTCCGGCGACAGGGCCAGGCCGCTGGCTATGGACGACACTTCAGCCTCCATGAAGGCTATGGCCTGGTCCTTGGCCACCGAGACCCGGTGGTTGCCATCCCGCACGAAATAAAGGCCGCCGATCTCGTAGACCACGATGGGTGGCAGATTCCGCATATCCTTGAAGGCCTGGTCAATTTTTATCCAGCGGTGCCGGCTCAGGTTCTTCTTGGGCCTGAAGCCAAGACTGAAATCACGGTAGCGGTTCTCGCTGCCTACGATTTTATCCACCGGGATGGACTTGAGTCCCTGATAACTTTCTCCGGCTGAGCCCAGTCTCTGGCGTATCACCTCGAAGGGTATGACCGTGTTGCTGCGCCGGGAAAGCAGGGCTCGAATGCTGTCATACAGACCCTGGAGCCTGGCCTCGTCGAAGGCAGTGTCTGATCTGATGTCGATGCTACCCGGGTCCGTGCTGTTGGGGTTCACGGCTTGAATATACTTATAATGGATTTACCACGGCAAAGAAATCGAAGACTACGAAGTCTTTGGTTTTCCGGGTGTAGAACTGTTTTACACCGTTGTTTTTCAGGGTGATGGCCAGAACAAGGTCGAAGCTTCGGCGGGCCGGAAAGGAATCCTCCTTCCACAACCCCT
>JAVEXH010000236.1:0-5265 GCA_034004175.1 Spirochaetia bacterium | reverse complement strand
CCTCCAGGAACTCAAGGAGGAGATACAGCAGGAACTCGAGGCCAATCCCGCCCTGGAAATCGTAGAAGACAGGTCAACGGTCTCCCTCGAAACCATACATGAGGAGAAGGAATCCGATTCAGACGCCCAGAGGCTGTTCGAATCCACCTCCGACCCGGGGTTCAGCCGTTCAAACGATGACGATTCCGATGCCAAGCGTATGTTCCTGGAAGGCGCCATTTCGGTTGCCGAGACCCTGCAGGAACACCTCCTGTGGCAACTCAGGCTGCAGCCAATAGGCAACCGCATGCGGCAGATGGGTGAAACCCTCATCCAGAACCTGAACCAGGATGGCTTCCACAAGGAAGATCCGGCTTCACTGTTCCCGGATGTTTCAGGTGATACGCTTGAAAAAGCCATGGAAGTCGTGCGTGGCCTTGATCCTCAGGGCGTGTGTACCACCGATTTCAGGGAATCCCTGCTGGTTCAGGCAGAACTCAGGCCAGATGCCCCGGCAGTGGCCATACTGATCCTCAGGAACCACATGGATTTGCTGGAACACGGGAAATACCAGGACATACAGCGACGCCTGAAGCTGGACGAGCAGGCACTGGCAGCCGCCATGGCCTTCATCAAGACCCTCAACCCCTTCCCCGGCAGGGTGTATTCAGCCGAGGAATCCAGATATGTCATTCCGGATGTACAGGTAAAACTGAAGGATGACGAGTTCGTCATCGTGTCAAATGACGAAGAAATACCGGTCATCGGCATAAACCCCTTCTTTGACCATCTGGCGGAGGAAAAACACGACAAAGCCACGGATTCCTTTGTAAAAGAGAACGTGCGTCGTGCAAAATGGTTCATCCAGAGCATCCACCAGCGCAACAAGACCCTCCTCAAGGTTGTCAGGTCGATAGTCGAGTTCCAGCGGCAGTTCTTTGCCCGGGGCCCGAAATATCTGGCCCCCCTGACCCTGAAGGACATTGCCACCGAAGTGGGAGTACATGAAACAACCATCTCGCGCATAGCCGGCAAGAAGTATGTCCAGACCGACTGGGGCATATTCGAGCTGCGCTATTTCTTTACCAACAGCATTTCAGGATCAGGCAGCGGAGGCTCCCGTTTCTCCAAGGAAGGGGTCAAGCAGGTGATCAAGGAGATGATCGGCGCCGAAACCAATGCCATGTCCGATCAGGACATCACCGACATGCTGGCACGGAAGGGCATACGGCTGGCCAGGCGCACTGTAGCCAAGTACCGGCAGGAACTGAACATGGATTCATCGTTCGGCCGCAAGCACGGCTGAGCGTGTATCATCGTGATCGTTTATGGCGGTCACGACATGTCGCCATCGGCGACACGACGGGTCGCATTCCGCGACACGACAGATGGGCTGATCCGGAACGGCCGGGTCGCCATCCGCAACAACGGCCGGCCCCAATACCGGCCGCAAGGAGGTTTGCATGAATATAGATGTCCGCGCTGTACATTTCGACCTGAGTGAAGCGAACAGGGCCTACCTCGACAAGAAACTCGAGCGCATTGCCTACGCAAAGGACCTGATCGTGGACCTGCTTTTTTCGTTTACCAAGGAAAAGCAGTTCAAATGTGAATGTACGGTGAACTTCCGGTGGGGCACCAGTGCCCATGTACAGGAAACGGACTTCGACCTTCCCGCCGGCATGGACAAGATGATGGACACTCTGGAACACAAGATAACCAAGGAAAAATCCAAGGTGCAGGATAAAAAATAGCCCCTTGGGGATCTGCCCCCGACACGGCCGCCGCAAAAACATTGCGGCGGCCTTTTTACATCCCACCACTTTGTTCGCAACTCGTTGCGCGCGGCGGTATTACAGGTTATGCTAACCCTACATGGAAACCAAGCGCTTCACTGTTCTGGATCTTCTTGATCTGGACCTCAAGGAACACGACGCCCTGGAACTGCGCTGCATAGGCGGGCGCAAAGGCCTGGGCCGGGAAATCAGCTCCCCGGACATAAACAGGCCTGGGCTTGCGCTGTCCGGTTTCTTCGAGAATTTTGCCTACCAGCGTTTGCAACTGATAGGGCAGGGAGAACTGGCGTATCTGCGCGTGCTTGCCAAGGAAGGCAGGATGGAGGGAATTCCCAAGATATTCTCCTTCCCCATCCCCTGTTTCATCTTCAGCAACGGCGAGCCACCGGAGCACAGCTTTGCCGAGGCTGCGGAGGACGCCGACTGCCCCATACTCCTGTCGGAGCTGTCATCCACCGAGCTGTCATCACGCTTGCTCCGGGTGCTGACCAATATCTTTGCCCCGAAGACGAGCATACACGGTGTGCTGGTTGAGGTGTACGGCATAGGCATACTGCTCAGCGGTGAATCGGGCGTGGGCAAGAGCGAGACTGCCCTTGAACTGATAGAGCGGGGACATCGCCTGGTAGCCGACGATGTGGTGGAAATACGCTGTGTAAGCGGCAACATACTCATGGGTTCAGGAGCCAACAAGGTCATTGGCCACCACATGGAGATACGCGGCCTGGGCATCATAAACGTGACCCATCTTTTCGGCGTAGGCGCGATCAGGGACAAGAAACAGGTACAGCTCATCTGCAATCTTGAGGAATGGGATTCCTCCAAGGTCTACGACAGGATAGGAACCGACGAGATGACCGAGGAGATCCTGGGTGTACAGGTTCCCAAGCTGGACATACCTGTGAAACCGGGCAGGAACATCCCTATAATCATAGAAACCGCCGCCATGAACGAGCGGCTCAAAAAAATGGGCTACCATTCGGCCAAGGAGTTCAACCAGAACATCCTGCGCTGGCTGGAAAGCGAAAGTGCCAGGGCCGTGTATTTCGGCCGGGAAGACACCATCTAGCTGGCTACGTGCAACCGCGCATGCGGTTGTTCGGCAACCTGTCATGATACGGCAGCGGGTCCATTCAACAGATGATCGGAGACAACGATGGTCGAGATACAGACAATAATCAAGAACAGGGCCGGCATCCATGCACGGCCTGCGGCGATGATCGTTCAGACCGCCGGAAAATTCAAATCCAGGATATTCCTCCAGAATGGTGATGACCGCATCAACGCAAAGAGCATCATGGGCATCATAACCCTCGGAGCTGGCTTTGAATCAAAAATACGCATCATAGCCGAAGGCGATGACGAGGCCGATGCGGCAGCGGCCATCGAACGGCTCTTCGTGAATCGCTTCGAGGAGGAGTGATCCTGGACGGGGCGGGAGGTCCTGCCAAGGCCGGTGGCCCCAGACGGGTCACCGACATGGTGGTTGTAGGAATAATCTACACCCTGGCCCTGACGGGTGCATGGTTGTTCCTGGCCAGGGGCGTGTCCGAACCCGGAGGTTTTCCGGACCTGGAATCCAGCGCCCGCGTCCTGCTCCTGGCAATTCCATCCCTGGCACTCCTGGCCATGCTGGTGGCATCCATTGTACGCATGGCTGATTCATACCGCAGAGGCGTCTGGGGCACCCGCACCAGATTGCAACTTCTGTCCCTGTTCCTTGCCTGCGCCACCGCAGCAGCCTTGCCTCCCGTACTGTTGCTTGGCGACCTTGCCAGAAGGGCCGTCGAGTCGCCGGTATCAACCAGTGTACGGGAAGCCCTTGCAGAAGCCCAGACTCTGGCCCTTTCATATTATGCCGAGAAAGACCATACCCTTCAGTTTGTCTCCGAAAATGACCTGCCTCGGTTGATAGTGCGGTATGGAGTCGACACCGACGCCATACTACGGGAACTGAGTGCCAGGGATGCCCTTTTCTGCTCCCTGGAGTTCTTCCTGGGCGGAGCAAGCCTGGCTTTTTCAGGAGACAGCGTAACGCGGTCGGAAGACAGAACCATTCCTGCCACAAAAAACGGTTTTCTACCCAGGCTTTCTGCCGGCGGTTCGTCATATACCCGGTACTTCATGAAGGATGCAGGGCAGCTCGGTACGGGGACAGAGCTCGGTACGGGGACAGAGCTCGGGGGGGCAGAGCCAGGCACAGAACTCCGGACAGTGTCCGCTCTGGTAAGCATGAAATTCCCGCCGGATCTGAATCGTACGGCAGGTGCCATTGCCGCAACCAGATCTGCCCTTGAAGAGGGCTCCCGGATAGCTGGTTCCCTATCCCTGTACACGGCCATGTTCTCCTTCACCCTGGTCTTTCCCTTGTTCGCCCTGACGCTGCTGTTTGCCATGGGGGCAAGCGACATGATCCTGCGGCCCCTCTCAGCCATGAACCATGCCATTCGATCGGTGCGTTCCGGTGAACGCCGGGTACGATTCCTGGCCAAACCGGGTGACGAAACCGGCAGGCTCATGGAGTCGTTCAACCTCATGCTGGACGAACTGGAACGCAGGCAAGGCGCCGAACTGCGGAGCGAAAAGATAATTTTATGGCGGGACTTGGCCAGAAGACTGGCCCATGAACTGCGGAACCCCCTTACACCCATACGGCTGAGTGCCGAGCGGATACTGAAACGATGGAAAGCCGACCCTGAATCAGCCGGCAGCATCCTGGAAGCATCCATGGTCGCCATAGTGCAGGAGACCATGAACATGGAAGCCCTGCTTACCGAGTTCAGGGACTTTGCCAGGCTTCCCGAGCCCGAAAAAGACTGGGTAAAACTGCGGCCTCTGGTTGATGAAGTTGCCCACCTCTATTCGGCATCCTGGCCACTCCTGTCCATAGACACCACCGGGATAGATCCGGAAACAACCATAAAGGTAGACAGGGGGCACATAAAACAGGTACTGGGCAACCTCATTGCCAATGCCGCGGAAGCCACCGGAGGCACTGGACGGATATGGATAGCCAGCGAGCTTGTCAAAACACCGGAATGCCGATATTGTAGGATCCTGTTCAGGGACAACGGCAGGGGCATCCCGCCGGAACTCCGGGACAAGGTTTTTTCACCATACTTCAGCACCAAGGCGGACGGTACCGGCCTTGGACTTGCGATCGTCGAACACATCGTTGCAGCCCATGGTGGCCGCATCCGCTACGATTCGACGGAAGGGACTGGAACCGTGTTCTACATAGACCTGCCGAGCGATGCAGAAACCCGATGACGAAGAAACCCGGTGACGAAGAAATCCGATCATGAAGAAAACCAGCAAGGCAATACCCGCATGAGTGCCATCCTCGTCATTGATGACGAACCGGGGATACGGACAACCGTCAAGGACATCCTGGAGGACGAGGGCCACCGGGCCTTCTCCGCCGAAGACGGCCCGGCAGGGCTGGAACTCCTCAAACGGGAGCGCGTGGATGTTGTCTTGCTGGATGTAT